>JBMQEM010000151.1:0-54459 GCA_049363815.1 Bacteroidota bacterium | reverse complement strand
ACCAACGATAATTTTGATCTGAAGCATGCACAGAAAGTGCTGGATAAAGATCATTACGGACTTGAAAAAGTAAAAGCTCGTATCCTTGAATATCTTGCTGTACTGAAATTAAAGCGTGATATGAAATCTCCTATCATGTGTTTGTATGGTCCGCCGGGAGTTGGAAAAACTTCTCTTGGTAAATCGATTGCAAAAGCATTAGGAAGAAAATATGTTCGCATGTCGCTTGGTGGTTTGAGAGATGAAGCGGAGATCCGCGGACATCGCAAGACATACATCGGCGCAATGCCCGGTCGTATCATTCAGAATCTGAAAAAGGCAAAATCATCGAATCCGATTTTTGTACTTGATGAAATTGATAAATTAGGAAATGATTTTCACGGAGATCCTTCATCAGCATTGCTTGAGGTACTGGACCCGGAACAAAACAATACGTTCTATGATAATTATGTAGAAATTGATTTTGATCTTTCAAATGTGCTTTTTATTGCAACTGCGAATTCATTAAGTCGTGTGCAACCGGCATTGCTGGATAGAATGGAGATCATCGAGATCAATGGCTATACGATTGAAGAAAAAGTCCAGATAGCGATCAAGCATTTGGTTCCAAAACAACTGGAAGCACATGGTTTGAAAAAAGAACATGTGAAGCTATCACCGAAGTTGATCGAATATATGATCGACCGCTATTCGAGAGAATCAGGTGTACGTGGATTGGAGAAAAAAATCGCTTCTTTAGTTCGCGGAATTGCAAAGAAAGTTGCAATGGATGAAGAATATAATCCGGTGCTGACAGAAGACGATGTGATCAAAATTTTAGGCGGTGCAATTTTTCAGGCAGATAAATATCAGGGTAACGATGTAGCCGGAGTTGTAACAGGCCTTGCCTGGACATCAGTAGGCGGTGATATTTTATTCGTAGAAACATCAGTCAGCAAAGGCAAAGGCAAACTTACCATCACCGGAAATCTCGGCGAGGTCATGAAAGAATCAGCCGTGATCGCTCTGGCATATTTAAAAGCGCATAGTGATTCACTTAAATTAGACTATAGGATCTTTGATCAATGGGATGTCCATATTCACGTTCCTGAAGGTGCAACACCAAAAGACGGACCTTCTGCAGGTATAACAATGCTGACATCACTTGCATCTGCATTCACGCAACGAAAAGTAAAGAGTCAGTTAGCAATGACCGGTGAAATCACTCTACGTGGAAAAGTTCTTCCTGTAGGTGGAATCAAAGAAAAGATCTTAGCAGCAAAACGTGCCGGAATAAAAGATATCATTTTATCGAAAGACAATAAGAAAGACATCGATGAAATCAAAAAGGATTACATTAAAGACATGAAATTCCACTATGTGAGTGAAATGATCGAAGTGATCAACCTTGCTTTGATGAAAGAAAAAGTCAAAGATGCGCGGGAGATCAAGTATGTGCCTGAGATTTTGAAGAATTGATTTATTCGTAATTCGGGATTTGAAAATAAAGCTTATTAATTAGAATGCCCCGGATTTGATTTCGAGGCATTTCTTTTAAAATCTTTATCTGCTATTAATATAGTCCTTGGAGTAGGAGATCTTATCATTACTCCTTCAAAATTTTCCTCGACACAACATTTTTTTCAGTTCGCATTTGCACATAGTAAACACCTGATGCAAAACCACTCAAGTCAATTTGCAAATATTGATCATTATTAAGTGAAGTAAATTGTATAGTCTCCATTTGTCCAAGCGAATTAACAATGCTAATTTCTCTAACCGGCTCCTTTGTCGAATGATTCACAAATAACAGGTCACGCACAGGATTCGGAAAAACTGAAAAGGCTTCAATTGGTTCGGTGATATCTGAAATGTCGGTCGGCAAGCTGTCACAGACAGTACCGCCATCCGCTCCGAGAAAATAGTTAGGATAGTTGGGTATGGTGAACGCATTCCATCTTGGCAGCGGTAACCCTCTTTGGACAAAATTACATGCGAGTCCGGCACTGTCCGGTGAATTAATCACATGAAAGTATTTTGAACCATCACCACAGTTGATATATATTTTACCATCAGGAGCTAATGCAGACAGATAAAAATTTTGATAAAGTCCCTGCTCTTGATAGCCATCATATACTCCAACGACAACTTTTGAACTATCAATATTTGAACTTTGAACATCAAATTGATAGATATAGTTCAGGCTTGATATATATAAATACCTTCCAGATGCTGAAAAAGCAGCACCCCCTATTCCCGCAGAATCATTAATGTCAATATGCGTAAAATTTGAAAAATCACCTGTGCAACGATCAAAGCTGAAAATATCCAAATCATTGTAAGGCTCATAATACGCAAACTTGTCCCCTTGTGGCGAAAATAAATTTTGTCCAAATGAAATATCACGAGCGGTAAACAAGTCTTGGTTCACAGGGTTTGAAATACCTTGTGGTGTCACCAAATACTTATACACCATACCGGAATTATATTGATGCACAACGAGCCACCAATCTCGACCATTAGCATGCTTACACGCAGTAAGCCTTCCCGGGATTAAACTATCTGTAAGCAAAATTGTATTTTTTTGAACAACAGCACCAAGGCCACCATCCAAAGTCATGTCAATTACTGAGTAGTACAAATAAAGAGAAACATTGATATTACTCAGGTAATCTATCGTCTCATGAAATAAATAATACTTTGTAGAATCATCTGGAAACGGAATCACAATGTTGCCCTGAGGAAGAGCTAAGCCATTAGAAATCATAATAGTTGTATATGCACTAGGGTTTATGCCTGTGCCATTCAGCATTGTATCGTCTAGTGCATTGGCTACATATATTCCGTTAGATGCAAAAAGTAAATTTCCATTTTGATCGGAAATTATTCCATTAGTTTCATAAAAATCCATGTATCGTTGTTTCAAAACAATATTTACCGCTCCTGAATTAAAATCTAGATCGGTCGCACCAAAATTCCCTGCACAACACGAATACCCAAATACCCATCGATTAGAAATTCCCTGACCAAATAACTGACCACAGAAAATGAACAATAAAAACAATATTCCTTTCATTAATTTATTTCGTTAATACTATTTTCCCATTGAACCTTACATCTGAATCATTGGCAATTTGATAGAAATACAAACCTGTTTGAAATTTACTAAGATCAATTGTAGTATTTGTAGATTGCGAATCGATTTTTGTTTGAAGAATCGCTCTTCCAATGGCATCTGTTACAATCAAAGTTGCATCAGTAGGAATTGAATAGGCGACGGTCATTACACCACTTGTTGGATTAGGGTATAAGGTACAATGCTGTTGAATCGTTTCCTTTTTCCTGTATACAACTCCGGACTGAATGCATGTGAAAGCATCGTCGTAAAATACATTTGGATTGAGTTCTTTTAAGATCGCTCTGGCCTTAAATACTGCAACCCCACCAGTTAAAGGACACTGCGTTGCAATACTGTATAGTGTATTTTCAAACTGAATCAAAGAATCTTCTTCCGGATTATTATATAAGTGCGATTCTATTCCAATAATTTGTTCCTCATTGATTTCATATATTTCAGTTCCCTGAATCGAATCCGTCAACTGACCAATTAAATCAACATTATCCTCAATAGAATTTTTCAGTTGATTAACGTAAAAATCATTCAGTTGAATACTTTGGTCCAGTTGAAATGAGATTTTATCACTTTGCTGTATGAGGTTGTTCATTAAGTCTTTTTTCAAATGATTCTTATTTAATTTGAGATAAATACATTGTAACCACAAAAATCAATCTGCCACATTGATACTTAATCCTTTTCATAAATATATCGATATTTCCTGGATAACAATAATAATTACCATGTAATTCCGATAACAACGCTGATTCTGATTTGAAAGGCTCTTTTTCATACTTTATAATTATGTATTGATCTAATATTACAGGCATTGTTTTTTATATAAACACAACGTAAAGAATAATTAAATACCTTTATTAAGTATCACATCAATTTTCTAATCACTTAATAAATTCTCTAATTTCAAAAAATCAAGAGAATTCACTAATCAATCAACCACCATATGACACCAGACAGACGTAAAATAGCCGTAGTAGCAGGTTCCACCGGATTAATCGGACGGGAAGTGTTGCGGATCTTGCTTGAGAATAGCAGTTATGAAAAAGTATATTCATTGGTGAGAAAACCGGGTAATTATTCCAACCCCAAACTGGAAGAGTTGGTGATTGATTACGAGCAATTACCCTACGCACTCGCTGAGATCAAGTCGGCTGATGAAGTGTATTGCTGTCTGGGAACTACAATGAAAGTCGCAGGATCAAAAGAAGCATTCCGGAAAGTTGATTATGAATATCCACTTGCATTGGCCAGTTGGGCGCATCAGTTAAAAGTTCATCATTTCCTTTTAGTTTCTGCAATGGGTGCAAATACAGCATCAGGAATTTTTTACAATAAAACTAAGGGTGAAGTGGAACGTGATATTTCTTTACTCGAAATTCCTGCCATATCAATTTTTCGGCCATCATTATTAATTGGTGACAGAACAGAAAATCGTCCGGGTGAAAAAATTGGAATCGCAGTTGCTAAGGCTCTTTCATTTCTTTTCGTTGGTCCGTTAAAAGATTACAAAGGCATTCCATTTATAAAAGTTGCTGAAGCGATGGTGCGTGTGGCAAATACGCAGAGTACGGGAAAGAGGGTGGTGCTTTCGGGGGAAATGGGAGAAAAGTAAGTAGTGAGTGGTAAGTGGTAAGTGGTAAGTAGCACAAGTTACAGTCCTCACGTATTTACCTTGATTTGGTGAAATTTAGTGTTACTAAATTCTAGAGAAAAAGTTAAAACTAATAATTCTGGTTAAAGAAATTAAAAAAAAGGAGCAATAGAACATTGCTCCTTTAAAGTATATTTTGTGTATTAAAGAAAGTAGTGCTAATTACTACTTACCAATTACTACTCACCATTTACGCATTCATCGACACCAAAAACTCTTCATTCGACTTCGTTCCGCGAATTCTGTCAAGCATAAATTCCATTGCTTCCAGTGGATTCATATCTGCAAGGTGATTTCTTAAGATCCACATACGTTGCAGCATTTCTTTATCAAGTAACATGTCTTCACGACGAGTACTAGAAGCTACCAGATCGATAGCAGGGAAGAGACGTTTGTTGGAAATTTTACGATCCAACTGCAATTCCATATTTCCTGTTCCTTTGAATTCTTCGAAAATGACCTCGTCCATTCTTGAACCTGTATCGATCAAGGCTGTTGCAATGATCGTTAAACTTCCACCGTTCTCAATCTTACGGGCAGAACCGAAAAATCTTTTTGGTTTGTGAAGTGCATTTGCTTCCACACCACCGGAAAGAACTTTTCCGCTCGCAGGAGCAACTGTATTATATGCACGAGCCAGACGGGTAATTGAATCTAACAGGATGACAACATCATGTCCGCACTCAACTAAACGTTTTGCTTTTTCCAATACTATGTTTGCAATCTTTACGTGACGCTCAGCAGGCTCATCGAATGTAGAAGCAACAACCTCTGCCTTTACACTTCTGGCCATATCTGTTACCTCTTCCGGACGTTCGTCAATCAACAAAATGATCATGTACACTTCCGGATGATTTGCTGCAATTGCATTGGCAACATCTTTCAACAACATTGTCTTACCGGTCTTCGGCTGAGCAACGATCAATCCACGTTGTCCTTTTCCAATTGGTGCAAACATGTCCATTATCCTTGTTGAATAATTCGACTTGTCGCCGCTAAGATTTAATTTCTGATAAGGGAAGAGTGGAGTAAGATAATCGAAATGGATCCGGTCGCGCACAATTGCAGGATCTAGTCCATTGATGTATTCTACTTTAACAAATGGAAAATATTTTTCGCCTTCACGTGGCGGACGAACGTAACCTCTGACAGTATCACCTGTCTTTAGTCCGTATAATTTTATCTGTTGCTGATTTACATAAACATCATCAGGTGATGTGAGGTAATTGAAATCGCTGGAACGTAAAAAACCAAAACCATCGGGCATGATTTCCAGAACTCCATCGACAGCAATTAATGTATCCGGATCAATTGGTGCTTCCGGAGTAACATTTCCTCTCTGACGGAAATTATTATTGTTTGCATTTCCAAAATTACCGCCCTGACCGGAAGGTAAATTGTTGAATTGACTTTGCGCAGGTTGAAACTGTGTCTGAGTTTGCGGGCGGGATTCAAAATCATTTCTTACCTGCGGACGACTTACTTGCTCAGTTCTTTCTGCAGTTTCATGTGTTGCTGCAGGTGATGAAACTTGTGGAGTAGGAGTCTGTCGGATCGGAGGAGTTTTTACACTTGGCTCCAAAACGATCGGTGCTTTTTTTACCTCTGTTGCTTCAAGTGGAGAAACCCGCTTTCTCTTTGGACGGCCGCTCTGGTTGTCGTCTTCAACTTCTTGTTTTGCGGGTGCCGGCTTTTCTGACGGAGCAGGAGTTTCTTTTACTTCCGCTTTTTCAGGCTTTTCAGCTTTTGCCGGTTTTGCCTGCGACTTCGAGCCTAATGTCTCGCGGATTTTTTTTGACTCTTCAGGATGCAAAGCCTGCTGATCTAAAATTTTGTAAATCAATTCCTGCTTACGAAATTCATCGTAGTTAGGAAGGTTCATCAGTCTTGCAATTTCTTTTAACTCACTTACGAGTTTGTCATTTAATTCAAGTATATCGTACATGAAAAATTATAGGTTTATAAATTCCACCTTAGTTGACGGTGGATTGTTTGATTGTTTGGGGATTTTTTTAATGCTGTACTTGCACAATAAATAATGAAGATTTGCCTGGTTTATCAAGCGTAATTTTCGATAAGTTAAAGGGGAAATTCCGGATCGGATAAATAAAAAATCCAGCGCGGATTTGAATTTCGATACAATTATAATGGATTATTCCTAACCATGCAATGATTTTTATATCTTTTTTTACACATTTGATAAAATTCTGTTCCATTTCATGCTTCTTTTACCGGGAATAGAGGATTTTATAAGTATTTCTTTAATTTGCACTCCAATAATCTTCTTAAATAATCGCATTTATGATACAAAGAATACAGTCACTTTTTCTACTTGGTGTAGTGATCTTAAGCATAGTACTGATGTACATTCCGGTTTATGAACTGGTCAATGAAAATGCTCCTCTCACCCCTCCGGATGGAACAGAAGTTGTCAATACAACATTCACAATATTCAATAGTGCTATCCTTGCAATCATCAACGGAGCTGTTGGTGTCTTAGCCTTGGTCTCCATTTTTATGTATAAGAATCGCAACCTTCAGGTTCGTGCAATAAATCTCGCATTATTGCTTACCTGCGGATTGATCGGCTTGCTCTTCTTCTCTGCTGATTCCATGTCTACAACTCTTCAGGCAAAGGTCCACTACTTATATGGTACCTACATCCCTGTGATCCTGGCTATTTTTCTTTTTGCTGCTATCCGATACATTAAGCGTGATGAAGCTCTGGTAAGGTCAGCTGATAGGCTGCGGTGATCTACACTCTGTAAAAGTGAGACACTCTGCACTTCTCATTTAGTTATAGGTCGTCCCTGACGGGACTTGGGACAGACCGTAGTGGCACTGTGTTACCAATAGTTTGTCCCTAACGGGACCTGGACGGTGCGATTTGGTAGTGCGTTACTGATAGGGTGTCCATAATGGGACTTTGGGTTCGACGTGCTGCTTCTGTGTTACCGATAGGGTGTCCAAGACGGGACTTTGGGTTGTTTCTGCCAAAGCATTACCATCTATTCAGGACCTTCAATAGTTCCCCTAAGTCCCAACTCAATCGCTTCCAATCCTCCGATCTTTCCGTTGTCGATGTGAAAGCGGAGCATTGTTCGAATCTTGTGGAAACCATGTTTGCCGGCTGCACCGGGGTTCATGTGAAGCAGATTGTTTTTTTTGTCGGGCATCACTTTCAGGATGTGGGAATGTCCGCAGATGAAAAGGTCCGGTTTGTGGGTAATGATCTTTTTATATGCTTCGGGAAAATAGTTTCCGGGATAGCCGCCAATGTGGGTGATGAATACTTTGATGCCTTCACAATCGAAGATCAGATCCTGGGGATGTAAGATCCTGATCGGAGTACCGTCTATATTACCAAAGACTCCTCTTAGCGGTTTGAATGCTGAAAGTTCTTTTGAAAGCTTGTCATCGCCCCAGTCACCGGCGTGCCAGATCTCATCGCATTCTGAAAAAAGAGTATAGATTTTTGGATCTAAATAACCATGTGTATCTGACAGTAATCCTATTTTTTTCATTCAGGATTTACTAGATCTTTTCGATCTCGTTGATTTTTAACCAGCCAATTGTCCCGTTTGCAATCCGGATCTTTTTCCAGCCTTCAAATGGTTCGAGTACCTCAACCTTTGTGCCTTCATGCAGGATAAAAAGATCGTTACCTTTTTCATCCGGCGAACTTTTTACATATACTGACGATGAGATCACGATTGCCTGTTCCTCAATGGCGGAAATAGAATAGGAGCGTGCCGACATCAAATATGTCGATACAGCTAAAATTGAAAAAATGATGCATGAAATAAAGCTCAGTTTCTTCAGCGAAGACCGATGGGTGATCACATAAAAACCGGCCGACATAAATACCATCCAGATCATAATTACAAAAACGATACTCCATGTGTTTGCAGGTAAAATGGTTGCCATGCTGCGGATCCATCTTTTGTAAAATACTTCAGGGACGTTATCTATCCTGTCAACGACTTTTAATGAAGCGATCTTCAGATTAAAAGCAATGTCTTCATCGTCTGGTGAAAGTTTCTTTGCGCGTTCGTAATTGATTATTGCTTTCGGCACATTTCCTTCTTTGAAATAACTATTGCCTAAATTAAAATAAACTTCAGCAGATATTTTACCTCCATTCAGTAGCTCTTCGTATAGTTGAACCGATTTTGAATATTCCTGTTTCTGATAAGCCAGATTGGCCTCATGAAATAAGGTCAGGGCATCTTTCTTCTGAGCAAAAAGAAATGTGCTCAATGTGAACAAAAGAAGAAGTGAGAATTGTTTTTTCAGTTTCATTTTATTTTCTCCTTTTATTTTATAGAACTTTCGAGTTTGGTGATAATGTCAATGCCTTTCTGATATATCGATTCATTGCTGTCAGCAATGCCGCCAGCAAATCTGGCGAATTCACAACTGTCTATAGTGTCTGTAAACTGTTTGATCAATGATTCATCTACATTTTTCTTTGCAAGTTCTGTTGCTACTTTTTCTTTTGAAAGATCAGAAACAGGAATTTGTAATTTGTCACCGATAAAACCCCATAATGCACGGAACATTTCGTCAAGGAATTTTTCTTTGTCGTTTGTGCTGAGATATTTTTTTGCAGCACTCAGTCTCTTCATGGCAGCTTTATTGGCACGCTGGCTTTTTACCATAGAAACATTTCCCATTAATTTTTCATTTCTTTTTCTAACACCAAGTAATACAAAAAAGAGCAGGGCAGGAGCACCAATCAGACTATAGAAGAGCGGACTTCCGAAAATTGGTTTCATTGAAGTATTGAAATCCGGAGTTTGTGTCTTGATAAAACGTATGTCTTTTCCCAGCAGTTGAACATCGCTTCTCTGTACATTACCGGCAACCGTGACAGAATTCCCGTCACCTTTGGTAACCTTCAGCATCATATCCGGAAAATCTATTCCCACATATTGTTTTTTGTCAAGATCAAAATAAATAAAAGAACTGATTGGAATCTTAAAGTCACCGGCATTCCGTGGAATGATCAGATATTCAAAAGTCTTGGTTCCACTTACACCTGAATTGTTGGCATTGATATTTGAATTCTCTTTCGGATCATAACTTTCGAAGTCGGGAGGAAACGTGATTTTCGGCGACTCAAGCAACTTGATGTTGCCTTTTCCTGAGATCTTTACCTTCAATGTTACTGCTTCATTTGCTTTGGTTTCTTTTTTATCCAATGACACTTCGCACGATAACCTACCTACAGCGCCGGAAAAATCTGCAGGTGCCCCATCAGGAAGTGCCTTGACTGTGATCCGGATCGGATCGCTTTTCAGGTTGACTTTTACATCCTGAACGTTATTATTGAAGAACGGATTATTAAAAAACGGATCATTGAAAAACTGACTGAACGGATCATTACTTCTTTGCTGCTGCTGTTTCTTCACCTGTACACGGGCAATGACCTCTCCTTCCATCGGATCAACTGTAAGTGTACCTGATCGCTGAGGAAATAAAACTACTTTCTTTATTTCCGCCACTTTGTAACTTACACCGTCATAATTTTCATCATGAAAATCGAGCTGCTGTTGCATATTGATATCCTGGCTCCAGAATCCTGCAAAAGAGGGAAGTTTACTTATTGCATAATTCAGTAAGGTAACCTTTGTATATATTTTATAAGAAACAACAATTCCTTCGCCCTGATAAGTATTAGTCCTGTCAACAGAAGCTTTAATAAATACGTTTTTTCCACCGCCATCAATGGTTTTATCCTGCGGATTATTTTTCTGGCTTTGTCCACCCTGACTTTGCGATTGAGGTTTGCCTTTGATCACAGTAATTGTAAGTGGGTTGCTGTAAATTTTATTGGAGCCTACTGAAATTTCTGCTGCTCCGAATTTAAAAACACCTTCCTTGGTTGCCTGAAGTACATACGTAAAAGAAAGGGTTTGTGAAACTGCACCATTGATGATCTGCATCTGCTGACTCTGACTCGGCCCCATTACAACATCGAAATCCTGAAACGCAGGAGCCTTAAAACCTTTACCGGAAGCATTCAGTGAGTACGTAATTTGTACCTGCTCACCGGTAGCAATTGTTGTTGCAGATGCACTTGCGGTAAGTTTTTCATTCTGCGCTTTTAACTGCGGTATGAATAAAAATATGAATATGACCAGACATGAAATACTTGTTCTTCTTGCCAGACGTGTCATATTTAATATGCTTAATTTCATTGTTTTTTCTCCTGTTTTAAACCTACCATTGTTTCTCAATCGAAACTTTGACACCTTCTTTTGTATTCACTTTTTTCTGTGTTTTCTTCTCGTCATTATTCAATGCCTGAAGAATTTTATCTGCATCTTCTTTTGAGATCTTATCTTTCTTTGCTTGATTTTGTTCACCCTTTTCTTCTTTTGATTTCTGTTCCTGTTCTTTCTGTTGCTCTTGCTTCTGCTGGTCTTTTTTCTGCTGATCCTGGTTTTGTTTCTGCTGATCCTGCTTTTGGTCTTTATTCTGATCTTTCTTGTCGTCTTTGTTTTGCTGCTGTTGCTGCTGCTGTAACATTGATTGTGCATACGCAAGGTTGTACCTTGTGTCGTTGTCTTTCGGATTTGCCTTCAAGGCATTTTTATACGAATTGATACTTTCCTCGTATTTCTGTTCCTTTAAAAAAGCATTTCCTAAATTATGATATATTTTGGACACTTCATCTTTACTTAACGATTTTAACGCTCCTGCGCTTTCGTATTGTTTTGCTGCTTCATCGTACTTTCCTTGCTTGAAATAGGCATTACCAAGGTTGTAACTCCCTTCCTTGACATTTTTTCCTGATGTGATAGTCTTTCTGTAATTGACTTCAGCATCTGTGTACTTTTTTTGCTCGAATTGCTGATTCCCTTTTTTGATCAGGTCGTAACTGCTTTGTGCATGTACAGACTGACCAATTGAGATCATGAGAATGCTGAAGATCACAGTGAATGCCGAAGTGTAATTTATCATTTGCTTTTTCATCTGCGTATTTTTTTTTCATTGAAAAGGTCCATCTGTTGAATGACCCTGCTTCGTTTATTGGTGATGGTAAATTCAATCAGCAATAATAAAAGTCCTGCGGCCAGGAAATACTGGAACCGGTCTTCATAATCTGTAAATTGCTTTGTTCCGAAACTCTTCTTATCCATTTTATTGATCTGGCCTAAGATAGTTTCCAAACCATCATCGCTGTTAGAGGCCTGAATGAACTGACCTTTTCCTTCATTTGCAATTTGTTCTAAAGTTAACGTTTCAAGTTTTGTAATAATTGTATTTCCTGAATTGTCCTTCAGAAAATCTGCCTGCACGCCATTCTTGAAAACAGGGATCGGTGCTCCATCCGGAGATCCCATACCTATTGTATGGATAACAACTCCTTTTGAGTGGGCTAGCTTTGCAGCTTCGATTGCATCATCTTCATGGTTTTCTCCATCAGTAATAATGATCAGTGCCTTATGCTTGTTATCTTCTCCGACAAATGATTCTGTGGCAAGATCGATAGCGCAACCAATACAGGTTCCCTGAGTCGGGATCAGATCTGTATCTATTGTTGAAAGAAATAGCTTCGCTGCTGCATAATCAGAAGTGATGGGCAATTGTACGTAAGCCTGTCCAGCAAAAACGATCATGCCTATTCTGTCGTTTTCAAGTTTATCGATCAATCGACTGATCGATTGCTTTGACCTTTCCAGTCGACTTGGTTTGATATCCTGTGCCTTCATCGAATTGCTGACATCCAATGCAATAATGATATCAACTCCTTCCCGTTTTACTTCTTCAAGTCTGGTACCTATCTGTGGATTTGCACAGGCTATTACTATCAGTGAAATTGCAAATAGGATCAATACGATCTTGGTGACGGGTTTGGTTTTTGAAACATCCGGAGATAGCCTTTCCATCAATGAAATGTCACCGAATTTTTTTCTTGCCTTTTTCTTCCAGCGCAGGTTGTAGAAATAAACAAGAAGTATTACCGGCAAGACTGCCAGTGCATACAGATATTCCGGATGTGCGAATCGAAACATTTTATGGCAGTTTTTTAAATAATGTGAATCTTAATAGTATGTCAAGAACAAGCAACAGAAGTGCTCCTAATGCAAGCGGATAAAATTCTTCAGTGTAATTATGAAATTCTGTGACGTCAATTTTTGTTTTTTCTAATTTGTCGATCTCTGAATAGATCTCCTTCAGTTTAGAAGTATTCGTTGCACGGAAATATTTTCCATCTGTTTCTGTAGCGATCTTCTTTAAAACCGGTTCATCGATCTGTACTTCTACATTCTGATATTGAATTCCAAATGGTGTCTTGAAAGGATAAGGGGCCATTCCACGTGTTCCTACACCAATAGTATAGACACGGATTCCGAAAGTTTTGGCTATTTCTCCTGCCGTTTCCGGAGCTATTGAGCCAACATTGTTCACACCGTCAGTCAGTAATATGACTACTTTGCTTTTCGCTTTACTGTTCCTGATACGGTTCACAGCAGTTCCAAGTCCTTCACCAATGGCAGTACCATCTGCAAGAATGCCTGATTGTATTCCTGCGAAAAGATTTTTCAGAACTGAATGATCAGTTGTAAGAGGACATTGTGTAAAACTTTCTCCGCCAAAAACGACTAATCCAATTCTGTCGTTGGGTCTGCTGTCGATAAACTCTTCAGCAACCTTTTTTGCTGCTTCAATTCGATTTGGTTTAAGATCCTCTGCAAGCATACTTGAAGAAATGTCAAGCGCCATCATGATATCAATACCTTCTGTCTTTATATCGCGGCCACTCAAACTCGACTGAGGTCGCGCAAGTGCTACAATGGCCAGAGAAAAAGCAAGTAACTTAATGATGAATGGCAGATAATGAAACCGCTGACGGAACGATGGATGCATTCCGTTGAAATTCTCAAATCCCGGAAACTGGATCTGAGTCCGCTTTTTATTCAGATAGAAAAAATAAAAAGCGATCATCGCCGGAATTAGCAGGAACAAAAGGAAGAAGTATGGATTCGCAAATTTAATTCCGTACATCATGATTGTACCTCCCTGTTTTTATCCGGTCCGGAATTATCTGTTTCCTGAACAACAGGAATCGTTGAATTTACAAAATCATATGCATAGGAAATGGATTGCTCGTTCTCAAGTGCTATCGGTTCCACTTTTGCAAATTTTACCATATCTGCCAATTGCAAAATGTATTGCAGTTTTTCTTTTTCAACCGCATTAATTTGTTGTGGTCCGAATAATTTCAATGTATCATCACTGGTTTGTTCCATTGCATGGATACCAAACCGTTCTTCAATGTATCCCCTGATCGTATCTGAAACTTCTATGTGATATTTTTTCGTAAATCCATTCTGCCATAATTTTTGTTCTTCAATAGATTTCAAAGCCTGAATGGTCCTGATATGTGCAGGTGTTTTAGGTTTTGGCGGAGCAATGATGACAACCTTTTTCCGCTTGGAATAAAGTATTGCCAGATAGATCAATCCTACAATCAACAGTAAACCTCCAAGAAGATAAGGAAGTTTCTCTCTCCATGGATATGGCACATTCATCAATGGTTTTATATCCTTGATCTCTTTGGTCGTGTCTACAGGAATTGTTCGGACTCCCATAAGTAATGCTTCCGTTGTCAGAGTATCGGCTACACTGCTCTTCAGGTTGCGCACCAGAAAAGGGAAGGGGGGCATTACAAAAAATCCGGAATCAAATGAGGTAACAGTAAATTGTTGCCTCAATTTTAAAGGGTTGGAAGCAGGTACTGTATCGATCCTGCCTCTGTTCACTATTTCAAAATGGTTAAAGGTATCCGGTATTACGGGAAAAAAGACTTCTGTATTCGGATAAGCAATTGCATTTAATTCCAAATGAAATTGCTCACCAATTCTGATCTGATTGGTGTCAACTATAGCTTTTACTATTTCTTCTGAACTACTTCCATTTGTCTTTGAACAAATACCCAGCAGAAAGAGGAAACAGACAGTAATAAATATTTTTATTTTCTTTAACATACTTAATTTCCTATTTACCTAAGCGTCCGCGTTTTTTGAACAGATACATCAGTGGCTGAACATATGACTGATCTGTTCTGACCTTTGCCTGATCAACTCCGCTCTTTGCAAAGACTTCTTTGAGCCTTTTGTCATTCATTTCCCAGTTCTTTTTATATAGAGCCCTGACTTTTGCATCCGAAGTATCAACAACCAATCTTCTTCCTGATTCAGAATCCTGAAGTTCCATTAAGCCTATATCCGGTAGTTCGGTTTCACGGTTATCATAGATCTGAAGTGCGACCACATCATGTTTTTTATTTGCCAGTCTTAATGCATCTTCAAAATTTGAATCCCGGAAATCGGAGATCACAAAGCAGATACATTTCTTCTTGATAACATTCACCATGTAACGCAATGCTTCTGAAATATTTGTTTTCTTATGCAGAGGTGTAAATTCGATCAGCTCCCTGATAATTCTGAGGATATGAGATTTCCCTTTTTTAGGAGGAATGAATTTTTCAATTACATCACTGAAAAAGATGATTCCGATCTTGTCATTGTTCTGGATCGCTGAGAAAGAAAGTACGGCACATAATTCAGTAATAAGATCTTTCTTGAACTGATTGCGTGTTCCAAAAGATTCCGAACCGCTGACATCGACAATAAGCATTACTGTCAGTTCGCGTTCTTCTTCAAATACTTTTACAAACGGATGTCCAAAGCGCGCAGTAACGTTCCAGTCGATCATTCTTATATCATCACCTGCTGTGTACTCACGTACTTCACTAAAGGCCATTCCGCGGCCTTTAAAAGCACTGTGATATTCACCGGAGAAGATCTGAGAAGATAGTCCTCTTGTCTTGATCTCGATCTTGCGAACTTTTTTTAATAATTCGGTTGTTTCCACCCTTTTTTTAATTGGTAACTGATATCGAATAAATGGTAGTTGATATCACTATTTGCTATTTGATGATTGCTTTATTTTTACTTACTCATTTTTCAAATTTCTGAATCCGAAAGTCGGAAGTCAAACAGCATCCCTTATGGAACTTCAACAGCATTCAGGATCTCATTAATGATCGATTCACTCGTTACATTTTCAGCTTCTGCTTCATAAGTGACTCCGATCCGGTGACGCATTACGTCGTGACAGATTGCTCTGACATCCTCAGGGATCACATATCCGCGGCGCTTAATGAAGGCATAAGCTTTTGCAGCAAGTGCAAGACTGATACTTGCGCGTGGGGAACCTCCATAGCTGATCAGTTGTTTAAGATTTCCAAGGTTATAATCTTGTGGTGACCGCGATGCAAAAACAATATCAACGATATATTTCTCGATCTTTTCGTCCATGTACACTTCCCTGACAACACTTCTTGCTTTTGTGATCTCTTCAATATTGACCATCGGAGTCACTTTTGGAAAATCATTGCTGATATTCTGGCGGATGATAAGTTTTTCATCTTCTTTGGAAGGATAGCCGATAACGATCTTGAGCATAAAACGATCTACCTGTGCCTCAGGCAATGGGTAGGTTCCTTCCTGTTCAATTGGATTCTGTGTTGCAAGTACAAGAAACGGTTCGTCTAGCTTGAATGTGCTTTCTCCAATCGTAACTTGTCTTTCTTGCATGGCTTCAAGTAAGGCACTCTGTACTTTTGCAGGAGCACGGTTGATCTCATCGGCAAGAATGAAGTTTGCGAAAATGGGTCCTTTACGTACTGTAAAAGATTCTTGCTTCTGATTGTAGATCATCGTTCCAATCAAATCTGCAGGCAGAAGATCCGGTGTAAACTGGATCCGGCTGAAACGGGCATGGATGGCTGATGAAAGTGATTTGATGGCCAGCGTCTTTGCAAGTCCCGGTACACCTTCAAGCAAGATGTGACCGTTTGCAAGCATTCCGATCATCAGGCGTTCGGTCATGTATTTTTGTCCTACAATGACTTTTCCTAATTCCATCATCAACATATCGACAAATGCTGACTCGCGATGAATTTTTTCGTTGATTTCTTTAATATCCATGATACTGATACTTGTTTATTTACGGTTTAATATTTATTACATTTTGTGTGCCTTGCCACTCAAGATGCGCAGATCTTTAAAAATAAAAGAGATTCCCCCCGGGTATACTGAATAAATAAATGTTTTGCTGATTCAGAATGCAATTTTATTAAAAAATCGATGAATGCTATATGAATAGGCTCGTTAAAATTTGTTAACGCAATTGACTCAATCATTTCATTCAACAGAGTTTTTTACCATATCTATTCAAGGTTACTAACAATACTGATATTGCCAATCCGGGAAATACAACGAGCCACCATGCCATAAAATTCTCTCTGGCTGCAAACATCAGTGTTCCCCAGGTCACAGTTCCCGCCGGAAGTCCTACCCCAAGAAATGAAAGTCCTGTTTCCAACAAAATTGCAGAAGCAACTCCGAATATCAGTACTGTTATTACAACAGGTATAATATTCGGTAATATATGCTTTAATAGTATGTCTTTTAAGCTTGTTCCGATTGACTTTTCAGCAAGAATAAAATCCACTTCTCTTAGTTTCAGGATCTCGGCTCTTGTAATGCGTGCAATATCTGTCCATGAAGTCAAACCGATAATTAAGATCAATGTGCTTACTGAAGGCTGCGTAAGTGCTGCTATGGTAAGAATTAATACCATTCGTGGTAACGATAAGAAAATTTCTATTATTCGCATGACTATGAAATCGACAGGAATAGAAATACTATCGGTAAAATAATTTTTCCCAGGCAACTTGATTCTAAAAAGGACAGGCCAGAAAATAAGCAGAGTGAAAACTCCTATGAAAAAAAGCAATGTGATCGTACCTGTTAGTATTGAATATGAAAAACTCCGGGAAATAAACTCAGCCGGTTTTGTGAATGAATAATACCATGCCGGAACAATAGCTAACAGGAAATAGAATGTGAAGATCCGTTGTGTTTTCAAATTGTAATCGCCTAAAAAACCTGCCAATCCTCCAATTAAAACACCGAAAAATCCTGCTATGAACATAGATGCGAATCCAATCCATAAAGAGAACCTTGTTCCATGTATTAAACCTGAAAGAACATCTTCGCCACTTCTGGTTGTTCCAAGATGATGCCTTTGAAGGAGTGGAAGGGATTCTTTTTCACCTTTTTCATTTATGAAAAATTGCTGTGAAAAAGGAGAGGTATAATTACCGTTTTCAAGATCGGATTCTCCGGGTGACCATTGAATTAGTGTGAAGAGAATGAAATCAGGTTTCAGATTTCTCCAGACAATTGATTCAGTTCTCATTTTTTCTTTCTGGCCACTTGAATTGATAACTTCAAAATACGCATCAGAAGAGAAAGCAGGAAAATGTAGTTGGTCTCCGTAGTGAATGATCAGCGGCTTTTTATTGGCGATCACCGGAGCTAATAATGCGATCAATAAATAAAATTTCAGAATTCCCGGAAGTCTTCCCATATTCAGTTGTCCAAAAATATTTTTTATTCTGTCTTTCATTTCATTTTATTTTGAAATGAAATTCTCGGATCTGCAAATGCATATAAAATATCACTTACAAGAAAACCGGCCATTGTAATTATTCCCGTAAAAAGGAAAACAGTGATCACAACCGGATAATCCTGTGAACTGATACTTTGAAAAATCGTTAATCCCATTCCGGGAATATTGAAAATAGTTTCAAGGACTACTGATCCGCCAATTGCATAGGGAAAAACATGACTGAAAATTGTGATCAAAGGAAGTAAGGCATTTGGTAATGCATGCTTATACAAAATTCTTTTTTCATCAGATCCTTTGGCTCTGGCTGTTCTTATATAATCCTGTTGCAATATTTCTGCAATCGTACTTTTTACATTTCCTGTCAGAAATGCAAAAGAACTGTAGGTATAGGTAATGGTTGGAATTACGAGGTAGGGCAGGGTCTGAACAAATTTCGAAATTGCTGATGAGTTTGAATCAAATCCGCCTGTTGGCATTACACCACTGGCCGGAAATAAATTCATCATTTCCGGATTACAAAATAAAAACATCAGGAACATTGCTACCCAAAAGACAGGTATGGAAAAAAGTATCGTAAATAATAAAGTATAAAACCGGTCCTTTCCTGAACCTGGATTCAATGCCAGTTTTAATCCTAATGGAACACTGATCAGATAGGCAAAAAATATAGAAACAAATGTAAAGAATATTGACCACCCGATCTTCTGTTTAATGATATTGATTACAGGTTCATTGGTCTGATATGAACTTCCGAAATCACCTCGTGAAATTCCCATCGATTGTTCATCACCAAATAACCATCTGGAGAACTGATTGTGCTTATGAAATTCAACAGGTGGCAGTATTGAATTTTTATCTGAA
Source organism: Bacteroidota bacterium (assembly GCA_049363815.1). Taxonomy (GTDB): domain Bacteria; phylum Bacteroidota; class Bacteroidia; order AKYH767-A; family 2013-40CM-41-45; genus JADKIH01. The sequence goes on along the minus strand of JBMQEM010000151.1, from coordinate 35,338 downwards.
AAAGTTATGTAAAAAACCGGAAGATCCAATCCAAGTCTGTGTTCGATTTCAGATCGTAGTCTAATGTCGTTTCCTGTTGGTGATTCAGAATTACTCTCCGGATGCTGACCGGCCAGAATCTGATCAACCGGATCACCGGGTGCATTTTTCAGTAAGATAAATGAGATCAGTACCAGGATAAATAATCCCGGAATAAAAATCAAAATTCTTCTGAAGAGGTATTTTTGCATTTATACGATCCTGCTGAACCTCTAAAGTAATGTTTACACCTGTTACGGTGTTGTTCCGTTCTGCAGAGTTATAACAGGATTTATTGACAATAACCGAAGTGGATTTATCAACGTTCCTGGCCTGTCAGCAAAGATCATTCTGTTCGCAAATCGTTTGTGAAGAATATTCCTGCGCATGGATGTATAAAGAAAAACATATGGTTGATCTTCATAGATGATTCTTTGTAATTCTTTTGAAAGAGAATCTCTTTTTGGAAGATCAATTTCTGTACGAATGGAATCGATCAGGGCATCGGAAACTGAATTCCCAAATCCGGAGTAGTTTGAACCATGACTGCTCCAGTTAGAAGTATGCCACAACTGGGTAAAGTCTTCTGAAAAAGAACCTGCCGCCCAACTGCCAAGCATCATATCAAAATTGTGTGATTTCGCACGTTCAAGAAAGAGCTTCAGTTCCATCGGTACAGGATTGATCTTAATACCAACTTTCTTTAATTCTTCAGAGATCAGCAATGCCATATCGCGCCAGTCAGGTGATGTATTTAGATAATTAAGATCAGCTTCAAAATTTATTTTCTGCCCACTTACCGTTCTGTCAAGAATGCCATCATTATCACTGTCGGTCCAGTTGGCTTCTTTCAGGAGTTTATTGGCAGCCGTCAGATCAATTTTTAGAGGTTTTAATTCTGTGTTGAATTCTTTTTTCAGAGGAGAAACGTTTGTGACCATCTGTCGGCACTGACTGCTGTATTGGGCATAGATCAGTTTAGTGATCTTGTCGATAGGTACACTCAATGCTATTGCCCGCCTGGTTTCTTTATCGGTAAAAAGGGAACTCCGGTTTGCTTTTTGCGGACGTTGATTGAGACCTATGTATGTATAATTATAAGTTGGCGACACAAAAGAACTGTAATTGTTCTTGAAAGGTTCATTTTCATTCAATGCAAGGAAACTACTCATTGAGATATTATTAGTCACATCGAAATTCTGATTCTTAAATTCCAGTTGTTGTGAGTTATCATCCTTATTGATCTTGTAAATAATTTTTTCAGGATAAGAATATTCATGGTAATCTTTTGAATTTTCAGTCCAGTGGTTCTTCTTTTTAATCAGAGTGATAAACTGTCCTGCTTCCCATCGTTCAACTTTATACATTCCTAATCCATTGAGATGCTGCGGATCACGGCCGTTCCGGTCTGAGTTAAATTCCATTGCCCATTGCTTTAGTGCAACATCGTTCTCTGCCTGAAATCCAGTATCGTTGAATTGTTCAAGTGTGTAATTAGCAAGTACATTTCCGGGGTCGTGAAACTTTCTTTGCAAAACAGGAAAGGAACCAAACCAATACCTGTTTTGAATGTTCTTTGCTTTCATGATGACCTGAAAAGTGTTTGGATCATTTGCATCCTGAATAATGTTCTTCAGATTTCTCCAATATGTTTTAACGGCAGGATCATTTACCAGAGGACATAAATAGGCCTTGGCTGTAAAGAGTACATCTTCAAAAGAGAAGGCTGAATTATCATCCCACCTTGGACCGGATTTCAACTCATATATATATGTGAGCCCATCAGTCGAAGTCGGCGGTTTCTTTACAAGTCCTGCAATCATCGTCTGGTTTTCAAAATCCGTATAAAGAATAGAACGCTGGGTCAGCAACATGATCTCACTTCTCGGTGCTGAATTACCATTTGTCGGATGTAGATTGTCAGGATCAGAGATGGAGTGAACGATAACAGTATTATCTTTCGACCAATCCGTATGCATTGACTTTTCATCTTCGATCCTGGACGAGATCGCTGAAAGTGGTGTAAGTCCGGATTCTTTTTTGTCCTTACAATGGGTTAACCCGAGTAAGGCAACACATCCTATCAGAATTTTTTTCAATGGCGTAGATTTATGACTGAAATATCTGCAAATTTTAAATCAAGCCTCAATTTATTGTTGGCTACTTTGTTAACTGTTTGAAATTCAACAATATTGCTTGTTGAAAATAAAACAAACCTTATTTGGAATTAATCTAAATAAGATGCACTTTTGCCCCCGACTAATTAGAATCAATCTAAATTATATGAAAAAATACTTATGCTTCGCTTTATCAGTGAGTCTCACAATTCTTGAATCTCAGGCACAAAATTCTACAACTGCTGAAGATCTGATGTTGAAAGATTCAACAAGGCATGAAACTTCCGTAGGTGGTTATGGAAATGCTTTTTATCAACGCGACAATAACCTTGAAACATCGACTGTAAACCTTGAGCGCTTTGTTTTATTTGTTGGACACAAGTTCAACAGTAAATTTTCTTTTTTCAGTGAACTGGAAGTTGAAGATGCAAAGATAGAAGGTGGGGAAGAGGGTGGAGAAGTTGCTCTTGAACAATGTTATATCCAGTACAATGTTAATTCGACTCATTTCTGGAAGTTCGGTCTTTTCATTCCGCAAATTGGAATACTTAATCAGAATCATTTACCGGAGTCATATCATGGTAATGAAAGGAACAGAATTGAAACTTTGATCCTTCCATCAACTTGGCGTGAACTCGGTGTGAGTTTCAATGGTAGCTTATCTAAACTGCCGCTTTCCTATTCAGTCGGATTAGTTAATGGTTTAAATTCTGCAGGCTTCGAACATGGCAATGTTATCAGAGGTGGCAGATTTGAAGGAAGCAATGCATCTGCCAACAACCTGGCATTGACCGGTGCAGTAGAATATTCTTATAAGAAACTAAAATTTCAGGTGAGTGGATATTATGGGGGATCTGTTGGTCTGTCACCTCGTGAAGCTGATAGTCTTGAACTTGAATCCGGAATTTTCGGTTCACCGGTAGGAATTGCAGAAGCAAATATCAGATACACTTCAGGACGTTTATCTGTTAAAGTTCTCGCAGCGACTGTATCTATTCCAAAAGCTGCATCAATTAACCGTGCTTACGCCAGTAATACCCCTGCAATGGCTTTCGGCGGATTTGCTGAAGTTGCTTATTCTGTCTATAAATCCAAAAGCAAGGATAGCAAAGCCAATTTAATGGCATTTGCACGCTATGAAAAATTTGATCTGAATGCTGATATACCTACTAATGGGATCATTGATCCTACTTTGGATCAACAGCATATTGTAATTGGGCTAACGTACTTACCGATTAGCAATGTTGTTTTTAAAGCTGATGTAAGACTTCAGACAACAGGTGAGGAAAATCCATCGCTGATAATTAATCCGAGTCCAACAGCTCCTGCCTATAAAACAAGTAATTCATTTGTCAATCTCGGAATTGGATACAGCTTTTGAAAAAAAATAGTCAAATCATTACTCTCTTAACTCAAATAAAAATGAAACATACTTTTCTGACCCTGACTTTGTTCTCATTTCTTTTTTCAACAGGATGTAAAAAAGAAGAAGTAATAACGGAACCCGATAATACGCAACTGAAGCAAAATATTCTGAACGATTTTGCCAGTGTGTTAGTGTATCCGAATTATCAGGAGATCAACACGAGGGCAAATAATTTGAATAACCTGATTCAGTCTTTCATTGCAAATCCCGATGATACTAAACTTGAACAGATTCGTCAGGCCTGGAAGTCCACAAGAAGCCAGTGGGAATTGTCTGAAAGTTATTTGTTCGGACCGGTGGATGATTTCAGCTATGATCCAATGATGGACACCTGGCCAATCAATCATGTTGATCTGGATTCTTTATTGGCAACAACTAATGCCTTAACACCAGCATACATTCAAACGCTTCCAACTTCCCTGAAAGGATTTCATCCAATTGAATATCTTATTTTTGGACTTACAGGAAGCCGAAGCGCAAGTGATTTCACTGCACGGGAACTGGAATATCTTTCATCATTAAGTATAGATCTGAATGCAATTACTCTTAACCTGAAGAATAGCTGGGACCCTACCCAGTCAGGAAATTTTTCAGTTCAATTGACAACAGCAGGAAATGGCAGCAACCGGTTCGCTTCTAAAAGAGATGCTTTCATCACTATTGTCAATGCAATGGCAGGAATTTGTGATGAAGTTGCCAATGGAAAGATGGAAGAGCCATTAGTCGCTCAAGATTCTTTACTGGAGGAATCACAGTTTTCACATAATTCCCTTGAAGATTTTACCAATAATATCCGGGGAGTAAGAAATACATATTTATGTACTTTTACAAATGACGGAACCGGATTGAATGAACTGGTATCTTCTATCAATATCTCACTTGACAATTCGATCAGATCAAAAATTGATGCAGCAATAAATTCATTTTCTGCCATCGATCCGAATTTTGGGAGAGCAATTTATTATCAGCAAGTTCAAATCATGAATACACAAAGTCTGATAAATGATCTCAAATCGACTCTTGAAAACGATCTTATTGATTTTGTAAATGCAAATGTTCAGGACTAAATAATTTTAATAGAAAGATGAAGAAAGTACTTTTCAGTGCTGTAATTTTTGCATTTGTTTTCGGATTAAGTCGCTGTCGAAAAGCAGAGCTTTTTCCTGAAAGTGATTTTGATGAAAGATTAAGTGGAGGTTCCCAAACAACATTTGATTTTACAGCTCAGGCTTTCAGTCACGCATTTGTTGACCTTTCCGGTTATGATGAAGGAATACATGATCTTGGTGACGCTCACTTTGAACAATCCTTTGTAACTGCACCTGCATTGTTCTTTGGTGGATTGGGCCCTGCATTTAATAATACTTCCTGTGTTTCTTGTCATCATAACGATGGTAAAGGTGTTCCCAATACCGGCTATGCTGAATCATCTTTACTTATGCGGATAAGTACCGATGGAACCGATGAACATGGAGGCAGTGTTTCAGTTCCCGGATATGGTACACAGATCCAGGATAAAGCAATACTGGGAAAGTTGAAGGAAGCAACGGTGAATATCAATTACACTTATCAGACCTTTTCATTCAGTGATGGAGAAACTTATGAATTGCGCACACCAACTTATACTTTAACTGATCTGCACCAGCCGATCAATGTACCTTACTATTTATCACCTCGACTGGCACCGCCTGTTTTCGGATTAGGTTTACTTGAAAATATATCTGAAATGGATATTGTTGCAGGTGCAGACATTTCAGATATGGACAATGATGGAATAAGCGGTAAACCTAATTACGTATGGGATCCTGTTAAGTCGACAATGATGTTAGGCAGGTTTGGACACAAATCCAATACTGCAACAATTTTAACTCAGGTTGCTGCAGCTTATAACAATGACATGGGGATAACAAATAGTGTTTTCAGGAATGAGACAACACATGGTCAGTCCCAAACAGATCTTCTGACAGATGATCCGGAAGTTCCTGATAGTATTTTGCATGCTGTAAAATTTTATGTTCAGACACTGCAAGTTCCGGCAAGAAGAAACGTAACCTCGCCGGATGTAATTCGCGGTAAGCAATTATTTGAACAAGCTAAATGCAGTAGTTGCCATACACCGACTTTCAGGACCGAAGTGAATGTAGCTTTTCCTGCCATGTCGAATCAGTTGATCCATCCATACACAGACTTGCTTGTTCATGATATGGGACAAGGGCTGGCAGATAATCGTTCAGATTTTCGTGCAGATGGAAACGAATGGAGAACTGCTCCGCTATGGGGAGTAGGTTTACTTGAAACTGTAAATTATCCGGCATACTACCTTCATGATGGCCGTGCAAGGACCTTAGTCGAAGCAGTTATGTGGCATGATGGTGAAGCTCGCTCTTCTGTGGATTTTGTAAAGCAGTTATCATCGTCAGACAGAAAAGCACTTTTTGCATTTCTTAAATCTCTTTAATGTGTTCTTGTGACGAGTTTTTGTGCACTTTGTGTTAAAAGTCAAATAACTTTTTCCACTGAGTGATTACCACAAAATTGCATATGAAGAATATTAAGCTCAGAAAAAACACACATACTATTGTTAAATTTATCCTCTATAGGGGATATCTGCCTCTATAAATAACTTTATTATCGCAAAAGGTTTGATTTAATGGCATTTTAGGTCATTTTTGCAGCTGTGTATCGACACGTGCAAACCCTAAAGATGTCCCGAAAGTACATTCAGATTTTTCTTCATGTCCTCGCTTGCTTTGCTTTTTTAGCCTTTGCAATTCTGTTGGCACCGGGTCCGGAAATTAATTCCCGGACGATTACAAATCCTCATACTTTAAGAGATATAATTTCTTATTTCCTGATCTTTCTTTTTTTCTATCTCAATTTTTATTTGCTTCTACCAAGGTATTACTTTCAGAAAAAACATTTCAAATATATTTTCTCCGTGCTACTTTCGTTTGCACTGGTAGTTATAATTCCCCGGCTGATCTTTTTCTCGGAAAGACACCATATAGAAAGGCACCAGCAAAATCCGGTTACTCAATCTGGTAACAAAGTAAAGGAAGGTTGTGAACCTGATACAGTTTTTAGAATGAATTCAGGTGATCATGAGGATCATGAGGAAGGGTATTCAAATCACTCTAAGATCAGGAGAAAACATACGGAATTCTTTGGGTTTGAGCTGCATCATTTAGCATTTGAAGCTTCACAGAGTTTTATTCTGTTTATTTTTGTGATCTTGTTTTCTTTAGTCATAAAGACACGGAATAAATTAAGGAGTGCTGAAAAGGAAAAGCTCAACGCTGAGTTATCTTATTTGAAAGCGCAGATCAATCCGCATTTTTTATTCAATACACTAAACAGTATTTATTCTCTCGCAATAGAGAAATCAGATTATACTCCGATTGCAGTTGTTAAACTTTCCGGAATGATGCGTTATGTTCTGACGGAGTCGTCTGCACAATTTGTTTCATTGGAAAAAGAAATTAATTATATAAGAGATTTTGTTGACCTTCAGAAATTAAGAGTCGGCAATACCGCAGATGTGCAGTTTGAAATATCCGGTGATTTTATTGGAAGCCGGATTGCACCTTTAATCCTGATTGCGTTTATTGAAAATGCATTTAAATATGGAGTGAATCCTGATCAGAAATCTGAGATAGTCATTCAACTTAGTGTTTCCGGTAAAAAATTGCATTTGATAGTTAAAAATAATAAAGTAATTTTCAATTCTGATTGGAGTAATCAGGTTGGATTGGATAATACAATTAATCGATTGGACCTTATCTATCCTTCTAAGTACACACTTCATTTCAGAGATAAAGATAACGAGTACCAAGTTGAACTATTACTGGAATTGATATGATTAAGACAATAGCGATCGATGATGAACCACCGGCATTAAAAGTGGTTGAAAGTTTCTGTTCACAAGCAGATAATATTGAGCTGCAAAAAACTTTTACAAGCCCTAACGAAGCTTTGAAATATTTACGGAAATTTCCGGTCGACCTTATCTTTCTTGATATAAATATGCCTTCCATTACGGGCATTGATTTCTATAAATCTCTTGAAAGGGAAACCATGGTGATCTTTACAACAGCATACAGTGAGTACGCTGTTGAAGGATTTAATCTGAATGCAGTTGATTATCTCTTAAAACCTTTCACTCAAGAAAGGTTTCAGCAGGCAATTAAAAAGGCGAACGATTATTATGCATACAGCCGGCAACTTCCAGGTACGGTAAATCAATCTTTATACATCCGGGCAGACTATAGTCTTATTAAGATCAACTATGATGATATTGTTTTGATCGAGAGTCTGGATGATTACCTGAAGATCTACCTTACTAATGAAAAAATTATTGTTGCCAGAATGACCATGAAATCCATGGTGGAAAAACTTCCAGCGGTTGATTTTATCAGGGTTCACCGGTCTTTTATCGTTCCATTCAGTAAGATCAATCACGTACGGAATAAGATCATTTCCATCTTCGGAAAAGATATTCCTATCGGCGGAAATTACGAAGAAGCATTTTTCAGAGTGTTTAAAGCACAGTAATTTATTTGTAAAAAGCCTGTACTTTTCTTATTTCCTGCGATTAATGTAAGTTTTTAGTACTATTTCATCTAACCTTCTTTCCTTTTTTTACTAGAAGTAATTGTCGTTTGTGGCGATAATTTCAACTTTCTATGACAAAAAGGGATTATGTCAAAGGAAAAAGAGGTGGGACTCGTATTAAATTACGGCCGCGTGTGGTTCAAAAATTTCAACTGAGAAAGGTTGTTATTTTTGCTTCTTGTTTACTCTTCGTTTCCGGATTTGTATTTTATGTATTGACATTTACAAATGTCAAGTCTGCCTTTGCCGGTACTTCCTATACATGGAATGGATCGGTTAGCTATTCATGGGATGAACCCTTGAACTGGACACCAAATGGTATTCCTGATACAACAGATCTGATTTCAGTTTCCGGTGGTGTAAGATCACTGATATTAGAGAGTGACCGGAAAATAACGAACCTGACTTGCAATAATTCATCAAACATTGATCTGAATGGGTTTGAACTTGATCTATCTGGAAATTTTATTTCTAATCCAGGATCCTCGATCGAACTCAATGGTGGAACATTGTCCATTTCAGGAAATGCTACTTTTAATGGTGGTACAATTTCCGATAGTGATTCAACAGGGCTCGTAATGACAACCGGTTCAAGTTGTGTGTTCGGAAATTCTTCGGGAGGCGCAACACTGAATTCAAATATCAATGTAAGAACATCCAATGTCACGTTAAGGTCAACTACTTTCAACAGAGGACTGGTCATTGAAAAAAGAGGTTCCGGAAGTGACAATTCATATGGTGGAAATACATTTAACGGGATCACGGAAATTATCAATAATGGAACCGGGAATTTATTATTCTCCAATAATGCAGGAGATGTATTTAACAACATTGTAACTTTCACAAACAACGGAAGCGCCGGAATATATCCGGCTTACAATGATACAAACGGAACTTTCTTTAATGATAGTATCTATGTTAATTGTACAGCCGGGGCCGGAATCTTTTTCAGTGCCGGTACAGGGAACTCCTTCTTAGCTGAGAACAAACGAATATGTACCGGATTGAATGGGTTCTCTGCAGGAACACTTTCACTCAGGCATTTTTCAACACCTGATTCCATCGATCAGAATCTTATATTGACAGGAGCTGCTATAGCTTCACTTGGACCAACAACTTATTTTGGAAATGAATTATATCTTGAAGCAACAGGTATTCGTTTAAATGGTGCAACATTTGCTTCGAAAGTCACACTAACAAAAACAGGTGCAGGAAATAATCAGGGTACAGGCGGAAATATTTTTAATGATTCAGTCCAAATTATTAATTCGGGATCTGGTTATTTTTTAACAGGTAATTCTCTTCCGGATACTTTCCATTCTGCGGTCTCGATATCAAATCCGGGAACCGGTGATATTTATCTTGCTCACAATTCAGCAGGAAATATATTCAATGGAACAGTAACAATAAGAAATTCCGGTAGCGGATCAGCAAACAGGGTTTTTATTTGTGAAGGTAACAATGTTGCCTCTGCAATTTTTAACGGCGAAGTGAATCTCTTTAATTCGAGTTCGGGTAATGGAGCCATTATCAGATTTAACCTGAGAGGAACAAGTACCTTCAAGGATAATATTTTTGTGAACAGTACTGTCAGCGGTACATCTGGTGGGATCTCTTTTGGTGCCTCCGGTTACACCGGTACTACAGTGATGGATTCGCTTCATTCAATTTATGTTGGACCGGATGGATTTTCGAGTGGAACTCTTTCACTTGTAAATTTTACGAAGCCTGGTACTGACAGCTTAGTACTCGAATTAACAGGAACGTCAGGGATTGCATTTGGTCCCGGTTCTGTGATAGGTGGTGATGTCGTTTCTACTTCTGGTTCAGTGTCATTGAACGGATGTAGTTTTTACGGACTAACCAGAATTATAAAGACAGGAGCATCGAATGATCTTGGTTCCGGACGAAATATTTTTTATCAAAGATCGGAAATTTCAAATACCGGTTCAGGAAGCTTAGGTTTGGCGAATTCTGCTGCAGATACTTTTCTGACAGATGTAAGTTTCATAAATTCAGGATCAGGAAATTTACAGGTTGCACACAATTCAACCGGAAATTTATTCAATGGTAAAGTCAGCTTTAACAACACCGGATCCGGTGCAAATAACAGGATGTTTGTGTGCGAAGGTAATACAACTGCTTCTGCTGTTTTCAATGATACAGTATTTATAAATAATCATTCAACTGCATTATCAGCATACCTCAGGTTTAATTTGCGAGGAACAACTTTTTTCAATGAAGATATTGTTGTTTCTAGCACTGGAGGAACTAACTCTGGAACGAATGGAATTTATTTCGGCTGGCCAGGATATCCAGGTTCTTCTGTACTTTCAGCAGGAAAGCATCTGTTAATCGGAACAGGCGGCTATACAAAAGGTGTTTTGAGTTTGATAAAATTTTCAAAACTTGGAGTTGAAAGTGATAGTCTTTCAATGGGCTCGGGCTCTTCTGTTGTGCTGGGACCAAACCTGATCTGGAATGGGAATTTGTCACTTGTAACAGGAGGAGTCAATTTCAACGGTGGAACTTTTAGTAACGATGTATCAGTAGTTAAAACAGGAACAACATCTGAAACGAGCACCGGTGGTAACTTGTTTGGAGGCCGTTTTACGATTACCAATCAGGGTACAGGAAATCTTGTTTTGGGGAATAGCTTGCCTGATACTTTTTCCGGAGAAGCCATCTTCAATAATTCCGGAACATCTTATATGCAAATTGCAAACGGATCAGCTGGAAATGTTTTCAACGATGTTGTGAGACTCAACAATTCAGGTTCCGGAACTGATAACCGGATATTATTAGCTGAGGGCAGTGCAGCAGCAAGTATTGCTTTTGCCAGCGATGTTTTCATAAAGAATAACTCAACTGCAACTACAGCATTGATTCGTTTTAACCTGCGTGGTACATCTGTCTTCAACGGAAATATTGAGCTGAGTAACAATTCAGGTACAGGAAGTAATTGCGGTATTTATTTCGGACTCTCAGGTTATAATGGCTCAGCTACTCTGGCTGATGGTAAGAATATCAGGATAGGTACTTCTGGTTTTATAAATGGAAGTTTGCATCTGGTCCGATTCACTCAACATGGAAACCAACCGGACTCACTTCTACTGAGTTCAAGCAGTACACTTACTTTAGGCCCTTTAAGCAGACTCGGTGGTAATGTCACTTCAACATCAGGTTCACTGTTTTTAAACGGTTGTATCTTTGATGGAACAACTGACCTTAGAAAGACCGGTACAACAAATGACAATGGTTCCGGAGCAAATACATTTTCAGGAAATTCAACTATTACAAACTCAGGATCCGGATATTTACTTCTTGGAAATTCGTCACCGGATCAGTTTTCATCCGACCTGAATTTGAATAATACCGGTACAAGTTATATTTATATCGGACACAATTCTTCAGGCAATCAATTTAATGGAACGACGGTCATTAATAATGCAGGTACCGGAAGCGACACCAGAATTTTGATCGGTGAAGGGAATGCTGCAGCTACAAATAGTTTTAATGGTGATGTTCTTATCAATAATATTTCTACATCAGCAGATGGGTTAGTTCGCTTCAATCTTCGTGGAACCACAACCTTTTCAGGGAATATAACTTTGAATTCTACACTTGGTTCAGGACTTAACAATGGAATTGCATTCGGCTGGCCGGGTTATAGCGGTAGTGCTACACTGGCTACCGGTAAAACCATTACAACAGGTGCTACCGGATTTTCAAAAGGAACTTTGTTGTTTCAGAATTTTACGCAACTTGGAACAGAAGCATTGTCGTTTTTACTATCGGGAACCGGAGTAATTACATTTGGAAACAATTCAGTGTTCAGGGGAAAAATACTGGCAACCTCACCTGATATTTATCTTAACGGTACTACTTTTAATGACACAGCTTATTTTGAAAAGACCGGAAATAATAATATTAATTGTGCGGGTGGGAATGTTTTTGAAAGAAATTCCATTCTGGTAAATTCTGGAACAGGTACATGGCTTTTTTCAAACACTTCAAAAGATATTTATAATGGCGAACTTTCATTGAGAAACAATTCATCGGGCTCGATTTATCTGGCACATAATGATGCAAGCGGTACGCGATTTAATGATAACCTGATCTTGACAAATATCTCAACCGGGTCAATTCGGTTCGGACAAGGCACAGGTACTTGTAGTCTGGCAGATGGAAAAATAATTTGTTTCAGTCCTTCCGGTTTTGGAAATGGAGTGCTTTACCTTAGGAATTTTTCACAGATAGGTACAATGGCTCAAAGCTTAAGTATACCTACCGGTTCTGCTTCAATTTATCTCCAGACTGGAACTACTTTTAATGGACCCTTAACGGTAAATTCACCGCAACTATTTTTAAATGGTTCTGTCTTCAATGGCGCAACTTTGTTTAATAAAAATGGTTCTGTCAATAATTCTTGCAATGGTGGAAACACATTTAATGGGAATACTACTATTAAGACCAGCGGAACCGGTAATTTATATTTAGCAAATTCAACACCTGATAATTTTAATGCCAGTGTTTTGTTTATTCAGGACAGCTCCGGAATTCTATTCCCTGCCTATAATGGAATGAATAATTTCAGGGGAGATGTCTCTACGATCGGGTCCGATACAATAATCACTTTTGCAGCCGGCTCTGGTACAGTAAATTTTGCAGGATTCGGGCCTCAGAATTTTTATGGTGATTCTATCCATGCACCTAGGATCCGAAGGATGAGTATGAATAACTCGGCTGAAGGATTGACATTGAATGTTCCGGTAAATATTTATGGTTCATTAGCTCTTGTTAATGGACAGATCAATACTTCTCTTTCTAACTTGCTGATACTTGCTAACGGAATTTCAGCAGTGAGTTCGGTTTCAGATCTGAGTTTTGTCAACGGACCTGTCCGTAAAATTGGTAATCAGAGTTTCATTTTTCCTGTAGGGAAGAATGGGAGGTACCGGCCGATCGGACTGAGTGCACCCGGATCTTCCACAGATCAATATACAGCAGAGTATTTTTATTCTGATCCCAATACAACTTATAACACCTCTAGCAGAGATGCTTCTCTGAACAATGTATCCAGATGTGAATTCTGGACCTTGACAAAAACCGGGGGAGCAAGCAATCCAGTTGTGAACGTAACCTGGAACACGAATAGCTGCGGTGTCAGTTCCGTTGCCGATCTCAGAGTTGTTAGATGGGATACAGGGACATCCAGATGGCGGGACATGGGAAATGCCTCTGCAACAGGAACAGTTACATCCGGCTCTGTTTTAGCTTCTGTGAATTCATCGAACTATGGGATCTATTCAATTGGTTCTACAACTCCTTTAAACGTATTGCCTATTGAATTGTCAGACTTTGATGCGCAGTTGGTCAATGGCGTCGTTAATGTAATCTGGGAAACTATGAGTGAGATCAATAATGATTATTTCACTGTGGAAAGAAGTTCTGACGGCTATACATTTTCAAGTATAGGAATTGTTTCAGGGAGTGGAAACTCTACTACAAAACATAATTATAGTTTGGTAGATAATGATCCTTTGCCGGGTTTGTCCTATTATAGGTTAATCCAGACAGACTACGATGGGAAGTTTGAAGTATTTGAACCCAGGACTGTCAAAAATATTAAAACAGGAGATGGAATAAAAGTTTTATCAATTATGCCTAATCCATTTAATGACAGACTGACTATCCGGTTTGATCTTGAAAATGGAATGCAACTGAGTTTTGAGCTTTACAGTATGTCCGGAAATATTGTCGCCGGAAAGGAATTACCGGCTTCTTCAGGAACTTCGGAAATAGAATTTGATCAGGTTGGTGATTTACCGCAGGGAGTATACATTTTAAAAATTCTTACTGAGGGCAAGGTCTTGCATTCAGAAAGGGTAATTAAGAACTAGTATTCTTATCATTATTGGCATTAGTTATACAAAGTGGGTAATTAATTTTACAGTTTTTACCTGAAAATACAGGCATTTTACGGGTACTTAATTTGATTGGGTATTGATAATTAATTTATCATTTACCTAAAGCAAATCGTATGTTAAAGTGGACAGCAATATTTTTTATGATAGCAGTGATCGCTGCCATCTTCGGATTCACAGGTATTGCAGCCGGAGCTGCATCAGTTGCGAAAGTTCTTTTCTTCATTTTTCTAGTTCTGGTTTTAGTAACAGCCATATTGGGAGTTACCATTTTCAAGAAATAGTATGGAGTCGAATATTCTGAAGTTTCCAACCTATGCAAAGTTATCTCTTATTTTACTGGGAATAATAATTTTCTTCTATATTCTCATTGTAGGACAGGATATCATAGTACCAATTGTCTTTTCTTTCATCATTGCCATCTTGCTTAACCCAGTTGTAAATTTTTTTTCGGGAAAAGGGATCAACAGGGTTTTAGCGATAGTTATTACCTTAATTTTAGCAATTGGTATTTTATCAGCAGTCTTTTATTTTCTTATAGTTCAGATCTCAATGTTTTCTGAAAGTTTTCCTGCATTCAAGGAGAAATTTTCGGTTATGTTTGATGATTTACTTAAATGGGTTTCGGTAACATTCAATATCAGTGAACCAAAAATAAATTCCTGGATCCAAAAGACACGAAGTGAAGGGATGCAGCTAAGTACAAATGTTATTGGTCAAACGATCGGAACGCTTGGTAGTGTTCTTGTGATCGTCTTTTTATTGCCTGTATATATTTTTATGATCCTGTTCTACAAATCGTTATTGCTGGAATTTATTTCCAGATTGTTTAAGGGAAACAGACATAAAGTTGCAGAAGAAGTTTTATTCGAGTCAAAGGGGTTGATTCAAAGCTATCTGGTAGGTCTATTGTTTGAAGCCTTGATCGTCGCAGGATTAAATTCAGTTAGTTTATTGATCATAGGAGTTCAATACGCAATTCTTATCGGAATAATCGGAGCACTGTTGAATTTTATTCCTTACATAGGTGGATTGATTGCAATTGCATTGCCAATGTTAGTTGCATTTGCATCAGGTACTCCTGTCGATGCTTTATGGGTATTTGTAGCTTATATTTTTGTTCAGTTTGTAGATAATAATTTTATTGTCCCTGCAATTGTTGCCAGTAAGGTCAAAGTAAATGCCTTTGTTTCAATTGTAGTTGTAATTTTTGGGGGAGCGATTTGGGGGATTTCAGGAATGTTCTTATCCATTCCATTACTGGCGATCGTAAAAGTTATTTTTGATCGCATTGAACCTTTAAAACCTTTTGGTTACCTGCTGGGAGAGGAAATGCCTGACTCAAGCAGAACCATTTTTCATTTCCGGAAGCAGAAGAAATAAGTATCTTTGTTTTCTTCTAACCGGAGACCGGAATGAAACAAAAACTATTTTTTGTAGTAATTGTACTGATCAGTTGTTCCTTTTCACTTTTTCAGCCTTCTGAAGAAGATGAAAAAAGTGCTATTATCAATGAAGTTGTTCATGGTATTTACGAAGTTAGCCAGAATGAACTCTCGATCAAATTACAGGAATTTAAAGAAGGTGTTGCTACAGGGAAATTTGATGACAAGTCACTTTTAAAATTGCAATCTCTTTTTAAAGAAGCCAGACTACTTTATAAAAAAAATGAAGCATTCTCTTCATACTTTTTTTTTGCCAGTGATCAGAATATGAATGGACCGGTCATTTCTGAAGTTGAATATGAGGAAGAACGGAGAAGGAAGTTGTTGATCGTGGAGCCAACAGGGTTTCAGGTTATAGAATCATTACTTTACTCAGATGAAGCAAAGAAGAATAAGAATGAGATCATAAAGCAGATAGAGATTATGCAGAGTGTTTATACTTCAGTCAGTAAAGCATTATGTTCTATCAGAATTACTGAGCGGCAGTTCATGGAAGCAATTCAGTCTGAAGTCAACAGGCATTTTACTCTTGGAATTGCGCAGTTTGATACACCACTATCAGGAAATTCAATCAACGAGATTAAAAGTTCGTTGGAAGTGATCCATTCAATGATCCGGTTGATCTATTCTTCAGAAAAGGATTCTGAAGCTGCTGAAGTTTCTGCACAACTGGATAAAACCATTTCTTATCTGGGTAAAGTGCCTGATATTAGTAAGCTTGAACACCTTGATGTTCTGAAGAATTGTTATATTCCATTAAGTACATCTATCGCTAATATTCTGGTTACAATTCCCAGACCGGTTTTTTCCCAGACCACTGCATTGAGAGTAGATCAGAAATCCATTTTCGATAAGGAAGGATTCAATGCTTTCTTTTATAATCCACGGGGATTTGATAAAAAATACTCTCCGCTGGTAGCTGAATTAGGAAAGGTTTTATTTTTTGATCCTGTTTTATCATCAAATAATAAACGCGCTTGTGCATCGTGTCATCGGCCTGATCTGGCTTTTACAGATGGCATGAAGACAAGCAGTGGATTTCATGCTGGTATGTCGCTCTCAAGAAATGCTCCTACCATTTTAAATGTCGCACTCCAGAGAAATTATTTTTATGATAGCCGTTCGACGGATCTTGAAGATCAGATCAATCATGTCCTCCTTAATGAAAATGAAATGATGAGCAGCTTTGAAGAAGTTATACGTAAACTTAACTCATCTCCGGAGTATGTTAAACTTTTCAGGGAAGGATTCAAAGGAACAGAAGACACCATCATTTCACATATTTCGATTTCCAATGCGATTGCTGAGTATGAAAGAAAACTGGTTTCATTAAATAGCAGATTCGACAGGAATGTAAGAGGAGAAATTGATGATTTTACTCCTGAAGAAAATCTGGGATTCAATGTTTTTATGCATAAAGGAAATTGCGGTGCCTGCCATTATTTACCGATGTTCAGCGGTCTTGTTCCGCCTGATTACACTAAGAGTGAGTTTGAGAATATCGGCACCACTCTTACCGGTGATCTGAAAAATCCGGTGCTGGATCCGGATAAAGGAAGAGGTGCAAATTTTAATGTAGAGATGTTTATGGGTTCAATTAAAACTCCAACCCTCAGGAATATTTCTCTTACCGGTCCCTACATGCATAATGGAGGTTTTAAAACACTGGAAGAAGTTGTTGAATTTTATAACGAAGGTGGTGGGGCAGGACTCGGATTAACCGTACCTAATCAGACTTTGGGAAGTGATAAACTGGATCTTACTGAGACCGAAAAGAAAGCCTTGATCGCTTTTATGAAAACACTGAATGATACGATCGGTACGACGACAATGCCTGAAAGACTACCTGTTTTTCCTGAACAAACTAAATTGAATGAGAGAAAGATCGGTGGAGAATATTGAACTCTTGATTATCTCATTTTTCACTTCTGTTTATTACTAAGATTTTGCTAAGATTGGTTAATATTGGTTAAACAACGTTAATTAATTGATATATCAACTATTCGGCTTATAACTATTTTTATATTTGTTTCAGTTAAGAAACAAATGGAGAAGCTAAACGAAATTTTCTTTTATCATCTGGACAGGTCAATTAAGTCATACCGGCAGTTTGCTCAAGAGAAATTGAAAGAATATGGATTTAAAATTACAATTGATCAATGGCTGGTTCTGAAAGCTATTAGTGATAATCCTGAGATCAGCCATAATGAACTTTCGGATTCTGTTTTTAAAGATAAAGCATCTGTTACACGAATCATTGAACTCCTTGTAGATGCTGGTTATTTAAAATCAGAAGTTCATCCTGATAGTGGCCGAAAACGAAAATTAACTGTAACCAGAAAAGCTTATGCTTTACTTGATGCAATCAGACCATTTGTTCTGAAAAACCGGAAGCTGGCACTGAAAGATATTTCCCATGCTGAAATTGTAATTGCGGAAAAGGTTCTGAAAAGAATTTCTGCCAATTGTAAAAGAAAATAGTATAAACATAGAAAACCAGGTGTTATGAAAAGGGGCTTATTGATGATTGTAATTTGTTTTGCGCACATAGTTGTATTTGCACAAAATGGTCAGATCAATGGAAAACTGACGGATGAGAATAATGTGCCAATTCCTTTTGCCTCTGTGTTATTAAAGAACGCAAGTGATTCTATTCTCTATAAAGGTGAGATCACAGGCGAATCAGGAGAATTTGAATTTCAGAGATTGAACGCAGGTACCTACTTTATATTGATTAAGAACCCGGGTTATTCTGAATTTATAAGTTCACAGGTTGTTGTATCCGAACAAAGTAAAATAGATCTCGGAAGCATAAACTTAAAGATTTCTGCCACGGACCTAAAGGCTGTAACAGTAGAAGCAGAACGACCTTTCATAGAGCGGGAAGCAGATAAACTGGTTGTAAATATTGAGAATAGTATTATCCAGACCGGTTCAAGTGTGTTGGAGGTTTTTGAAAAATTACCAGGTGTATTGGTAGATCAGGATGGTAATATCAGGATAAGAGGAAAGCAAGAGGTAATAGTAGTCATTGATGGAAAACCAACAGCCTTGTCAGGACAGGATCTTGTCAATATGTTGCGTGGAATGTCATCGTCTAATGTTCAGAAAATTGAAATAATAACTAATCCTTCAGCGAAATGGGATGCTTCAGGCAGTTCCGGGATTCTGAATATTATCATGAAGAAAAATAAACTGGAAGGTTATAATGGCAGTGCAAGTTTAAATTATGGACAAGGAAGGTATCCTAAATATGGTGCTTCTTTTTCACTCAACTATAAGATCAATAAGATCAATCTTTTCTTCAACTACAGTTATTCTAATAGAAAAGCTTTTAATAATTTATTGATCAACAGAAAATTTTATTCTGATGGAATTTTGAATGAAACATTTCTGACTAATAATTACATACAGCTTGCTTTTTCAACTCACAATCCGCGTATCGGACTTGATTACTCACTCTCAGCTAATACTACTGTCTCCTTTTTGGTAAGTGGTTTGAATAATATTTTTACTTCTGAAACTAATAACCATACGAATATTCTGGCTCCTGATAATTCAGTTGCAAGTAATCTACAGTTTTCTCAGGAATCTGAATTCAAGAGTAAAAATTATGAGATCAACGGACAACTCAACCACAATTTCGATACACTTGGACAGAATATTATTGTTAATCTGGATTTTGGAAGTTATAGTAATAATTCCACACAGGACTTTTCAACTTTAAGAACGGATTTTATTTCAAATTCGAGTGAGATCATCAGACTTTTCAGTGATCAGATCGGAGAACTGAGTTTGTATTCTGTCAAGGGGGATTATTCCAAACCACTTAAGAATGAATTTAATCTTGAAGCAGGGGTAAAGAGTAGCCTGGTTAAATCTGATAAGGATATGAAATTTTTCAATCGTGAGACTAATGTTGAAACATATGATTCTTCCAGAAGTAGTCATTTTCTATATGACGAAAATATCAATGCAGCTTATTTAACTGTAAAGCGAAAATTCAATACTCTTTTAGTGCAAGTGGGTTTAAGAGCTGAACAAACCGTTGCTACAGGGCTCCAGAAATTAAATAATGTATCTTTTAAAAGAGATTACCTGCAGATATTTCCTACTCTTTATCTTGATTATACAAAAGGTAAGCACAATGTGAATTTGAATCTTGGTAGAAGAATCAATCGCCCGGCCTATGAACAAATGAATCCTTTCAGAAGACTTATCGATTTTACTACTTACTCCGAAGGAAATCCATATCTGTCACCAGAACTTACTTATATTACTGAGCTGTCTTATTCTTATGACAATACTTATTTCGTAGTTTTGAATTACAGCCGGACCACGGATAATATTACAGATGTGCTCATTCAGGATGCAGCGACTCGGACAACGATCCAATCGGTCGTGAATTTATATCAGGTAAATTATTTTGGAATCGATCTGACGTATACCAAGCGAATTTCTAAATTCTGGAAGACAAATTTGAATTTTCAGGGCTATGATTTTAATTTTGAGGGGACCGTTAATAATTTCACTATCAATCAGGGTGAGCCTTCATTTGCAATTAACTGTGATAATAGCCTGACGATTACTTCGGCATTATCTGCTGAATTGGGAATGCGCTATAATTATAAAAATTTATATGGTGTTACGTTAATGCGAAACAGCTGGAATCTTTCTGCTGGACTAAAACAGTTTGTATTTCAGAAACGCGGATCGATCACTTTGAATATTACTGATGCTTTCTGGAAAGCCTATCCCCGTGGATTAACGGAGTTCGGTGATGTAACTGAGGACTGGACGTCAATCAGAGATACACGTGTGATCACCCTTGGGTTTACTTATAATTTTGGAAAGGGAAAAGCTGGAAGAATGCGCAGAAGTACGGGGGCTGATGAGGAGAAGCAAAGGATCTGAAAGTAATCCTGCTCTTAGTCTAATTCAATTCAGATTTGGAGAAACTTACAATTGAACTTTCAATACTATTTAATTGGTTAAGGACCAATTTGGTTTAAGTTCTGTAAGATTATTGTTAAAATTTCTGGTTTGTGAATATGCTTCATTTTGTAATAAACTACTTTGATCCGGCTCTTTAATAAGCATTTTTATTTATTCTTATTTTAATTTATTGAAAAATACCACTTATTTGGCAATTAGACCTTGTATAATAATTTGCTTTTTTGTTAATCTTATCCTGGCGCTTTTAGGTTGAAATGAGGACACATCTTATAATTTCATTTTTAGTACCACCTGATTATGATCCACACATCATCCATTCAATTATGGAGTGTTTTTACTTTTGTAAAGCACTCGGCGAGAAACTTATTTCTGATTCTCTTTTCTCTACTAATCTATACTCAAGCACAGGCTGTGGTAACAATTACCAAAGCAAGTGGTGGAACATTGATTTCAGCTGATAAGGCTGAGAACGCAATTGCGCCACAGTATACGACTTTAGGAAATGTTGTCATCACTGAAGGAACATCAACTGATTTTGCAGTTGGTACTAACGTTACCATTACTTTAATTGCACCTAGCGGATGGAAATTCAATCCGTTCGGAGGTGTATCTATTAATGCTGCACCGGGAGGCGACATTAGTGCAGCAACTATTGTTTCTGTGTCTCCAACATTGATCACTACACGTATAACAGTATCCGGTACAACTAATCCGGATGTTCTGGTGATTTCTGGTCTAGAAGTGCGTGCTAATGAGGGTGGTAATATTCCATGTTCAGCAAACATTGTAAAGGGTGGGACAGCGGTCATTTCTGGTTGTGGAGCAGGAGCGGTTTTTGGAAATCTATCTTCTACTGCAGGTGCAATAGATAAACTGGTGATCACTTTACCTGGACAATCATTTTCTGATGCCGGACTATTTGCAACCAGCGGAAATTCAGGAACTCCAACAGCACAGACTGCAGGGACAACATTTTCAACCATGAAGATCAGAGCATGTGATCAGTTCTACAATGTTGTCACTAATTACTTTGGAGTAAAATCACTTACTTTTAGTGGTCCATCGAATGGACTTACTGCTCCGAATTATACAACAAATGTCAGCTTTGCAAGTGGAGTTTCATCTACTGTTTTAGCAACAACCTTGAAAAAAGCAGAGACAACTACTATCACTGTTTCTGACGGAGTATACTCAGGCCCTGCATCTTCATTACTTACTGTTAATTCCGGGACTCATTCAAAGTTTGTAGTAGAAGCTGTATCCGGTGGAAACATTGGAACACAAAGCACCGGAAATTCTTTTGATATACGAATCACTGCAACAGATGCCAATAATAATCCGTGCAATACAGGAGGTAATGCATTCACCGGTACTGCCGATATTACTTCTACAGGAAATTTAACTATAGGAGGAGGAACTACGCCAGCATTTACTGCCGGTGTACTTGCATCAAGAACCATTTCTATTTCAAACGGTGGATCGTTCACGATCACTGCTACGAAAACGGGAAGCTCACAGACAGGAACGAGTAATTCTTTTAATGTAAATTATCCGGGTGCTTCCTTAACAAACTTATCTCCATCTTGTATCCTGCCTGGTGATCCTGGTTTCACTTTGACGGTCTTAGGAACAAATTTTACTCCTACATCAGAGGTCAGATTTAATGGCACAGACAGGACAACAACTTATTTCAGTTCATCGCAATTAAGTGCATTTATTCCTGCATCAGATATTGCATCTGCGGGGGTATTTGAAATTTCAGTTTATATTCCCGGAACAGGCTCCTCGGCGCCAAGGGTATTAAATTTGATAACATCGAGTTCACAGAATGTTTCAATTTGTCAGGGAGAATCTTATCAATTACCGGATGGCGTATTTGAGAATACAGATGGAACTTATATTTCAGTTATCCCGTCGACCACAGGTTGCGATAGTATGATCACAACGAATCTTACTGTTGTTCCTAATCTGACCCGGAGTGAAACCGTTTACTTTTGTCAGGGAACATCACATGTTCTTCCTGACGGTTCTTCCGTAAGTACTCCAGGAGTTTATTCTTCTAACATCGATAATGTAACAGGATGTGACAGTGTAATTACAACTACATTGTTGTTCTATCCTTCGCCGATTATATCTGTAACACCAGAACAGATCAGTTGTTTTGGAGGAAGAGGAAGTGTAACGTTAAATCCAATTTCCGGAACGGCTCCATTTACTTTTGGTCCGCAACCTACAACAAATTTAGTTTCCGGCACCTATACATATTCTATGACAGATGCAAATGGGTGTGTTGATAGCTCAACTATCATAATAGATCCGCAACCATCGCTATTGGTTCTGACAGCAACACCAACTCAAATAGCCTGCAATGGTGGAACAGGAAGTGTAACGCTTAATCCAACAGGTGGAACTCCCGGCTATTACTATACAGGAACTCCTACAACAGCACTTATTTCGGGTACATATAATTACCAGGTTACGGATGAGAACGGTTGTACAGCATATGCATCAGCAATCATCAATCCGGCACCTTCTGTTCTGAATGCAACTATTTCAGTACAGAATACACCTTGTGGAGCATCAACCGGTGTGGCAACTGCAATTGCTACCGGCGGTGTTGGTCCATATACTTACGAATGGAATACAACTCCGGTGAGAACGACATCTTCTATCACAGGACTGCCAACTGGAATTTATGTTGTTACTGTAACCGATAGTCGTGGTTGTTCAATTATGAAAAATGCAATTGTCGGAAATTCAAATCCAATTCAGGTCAGCATCACTGGTGCCACAGGAATTTGCCCCGGAACTTCAACTACGCTATGTGCAACAGCCGGATTTGCTTCCTATCTATGGAGTACCGGTGAAACAACACAATGCATTACTACTTCAGATGCTGATTCAATTTTTGTGACTGTTTCCGATACAAATGGTTGTTCAGGAATACGAAGTGTAATTACAAGAAACAGTATACCTCCGGTTTGTTCTATTACAGGTGGCACCTTGTGTCTGAATTCAGTTCTGACCCTGAGAGCTCCTGTCGGTTATACATCTTATTTATGGAGCAATGGAGTACGAACATCAACTGCAGGAGTTCGAAGTGCTGGAACCTACACGGTGACGATTAAAAATTCTGACGGATGTGCGAGTACTTGTTCATATACCGTTAACAGTCCAATGAGAGTGACGACAACCAAGACTGATGGAAAATGTTCCAATGAATTCAAGGGTTCAGCAAATGCAAATGCAAGCGCGGGAATTCCACCTTACACTTATTTGTGGAGTAATGGAAATACAACCTCTTCAGCAACAGGATTGCCGGGAGGTAATTATACGGTACGTGTAACAGACGCAGGTGGTTGTGCCCTGACTTCTGCAATCACTATTAACTCGAATAAAACTACAAATGATTATTCAAGCAGCACTGTTAACTTTAACAACAATGCTATTTCTTCAAATTCATATATCTGGTTCAGTGCCGTTGCAAATGTTACGCATACAGGTAACTATCCGGTCACAATTACATTCATTAATCAGAATATTAATACAGTAGGATTAAATCTCGTTCCTGCGAATGCAAAATTGATCATTACGAATGCTGTCTCTCAGGCTTCAACTGTATTTACCGGGGGAGAATGGGTGACAACTGCACCGCCGAATTTATCCGGCAATTATTTTGTAAGTGGGTTTGCTTATCAGACTCCTACTGCAATTGCTCCAAGTCTGAGCTCTGTTAAGTGGCGAGGTATCTGGACATCTTCTTCGAGTTGCGTGACGAGCATTCGGTGGAAATGGTCAGCTGCAACATATTCACTATTTTCTACTACGAATACTATGATCGATATTCAGCCGGTAGATGATGTTTCAGCTTCACCTTTCAGTAATGGTGATCTTGCAGGTACCCCAGAAAATTATAAACAGTTTTGTATTCCCGGTGGTTTGAGTTCAGGAGTACCTGATTATATTGGGAGTTATGGTTCCATTATGACACGGATTCCATGTTCAACACCAGATGCTTGTAGTTTACTAAGGCTAGCTGGTTTTGATGAACCTGAAAGCGGGTCTACGTTACTGGTCAAAGCATATCCAAATCCTTTTAATACTAAAACAAGTATTGAGTTTGGTAGAGTGGATCTCTCTGGAAGAGTTTATATTGAAATTTATTCCCTCTTTGGTGAAAAGATCCTGACTATTTTTGATGACGAAATTGAAGCCGGAATAAAGTACACAGCTGAATTCGATGCCGGTGATCTTGCCGGTGGAATCTATTTTTATAAGGTGATTTGTGAAGGGGAAGAGGTTAGGGGAAAGCTCTATCTGCAGAAATAAAAATTAAACACTGAGAACACAAGTACACAATAAGACCACGGAATCAGTCGTGATCTTATTGTGAACTTGTGTTCTTGTGTTGAAAAATTATTTAGCCCCAAAGATCCCTCCAATAAATAAACTCACATAATCTTTGATATTAGCTTTCTGCATGTATAGAAAAAGTGCTTTCAATTAATTTGTCGTACTTTAGACGTTAAAAGCAATTTAATGTCAATTAATAAGCACGTCGTCCTTATTGTAATTTTAATAAGTTTTGTTTTGCGGTTGATTGCTATACGGGACGCACCACTAGAAATATCACACAATTGGCGTCAAAGTTTTACTGCAATGGTTGCACGAAATTTTGATAAAGCTGAATTTCTGCATCCGGAAGTTGATATGGATGGAGGCAGAACTGTAGCAATGGAATTCCCAGTTTTCTCATATTTAATCCATATTTTCAATACAGTTTTTGGTTACGCACATTGGTATGGCAGATTGATAAATTTAATTGTAAGTAGCGTCGGACTGTTTTATTTTTTTCGCTTTGTCAGGTTGCTGTATACGGAGAGACTAGCATTATTCAGTACGGTAGTGCTTACATGTTCCAATTATTTTGCATTTAGCAGAAAGATGATGCCGGATACATTCAGTATTTCTCTTGTTTTAATAGGAGTCTATTATCTGGCAAATTATGTAATCAGTATTAGACACTCATTGTTGGAATTGATTACGGGGAGTATATTTATTTGTATAGGTTTATTGTCAAAAATTCCATCAATAACAATACTTGCTTTTTTGGCACCTGTGTTAATCGATTTCAAATTTAAATTGAAGTATAGATCCATGGCTGTAATTTTTGGGATCATTCCCGGATTATTATTTGCATATCTATGGTATGGAATAATGGTTCCAATGCAATTGCAAAATGGTGCAATGCAATTGTATTATCCAGTAAGGCTGATAGATGGATTTGGACTTTTGGCTGGAAATCTTTCAGGTGTATTTGAAAAATTTTATTTCAGCGCATTTTTTTCCTATATTTTATTTATATTTTTTCTGATAGGAATTATTTTACTTATAATAAAAAAGGAAAAATCGCTGACTATTCTATTTTCAGCTTCTATTGTTTCGTTCTTCTTTTTTATGCTTGTGGGATCCAATTTTTTCTATTTTCATAATTATTACATTATTCCAATTGTACCGGCAATGGCAGTAATATGTGGTTTTGCTCTATCAAATATTTCGAACCGAAGACCAATTGTTGCTATCTTATTTTTATGTGTAGGTTTATCTGAAGCTATCCTAAATCAACAACATGGTTTTTTTATTCCACGTTCAGAAATGTATAAGGAGACTTTAACAGGTATTGTTGATAAACATGTTCCTTTAGGTATGAAAGTTCTCATCAATACTGGTCCTAATCCTCAGGGATTATATTTCTGCAATAGAAAAGGGTGGATGTTGGACGAGCCTCTAATGATAACACGAAAATTGATCAAAGAAAAAACGAATGAGAATCTGGTTGTCATCATTGACCGTCACCTTAAAACAACATTTGATGAAATGGAGTTTTCAATAATTTTTCAAAACGAGGATTTTGAATTGTTGCAGCTTAAAGAATGAAATATTTCACTTCCTCATATTTGTAAAAATCTTTTCTGAAGCGATATGAAAAATATACGAAACCCTGAATTTCTGGTATCCGTAATCCTGTAAACCGTTTTCATAAGAAATTGAAAAATCATTTAATTTATTTAAAATTCTGAATTCACTTCTGAATACTATTGGCTTGTCACCATTATTCAGATATCCTGAATATCCCCCGATAACATTTGTCCAGGAAAATTTGTTTGAATTTAGTGTTACTCCACCACCGAAAAGCAAGCAATCGTTTTGCAGATTCTGAATATCATACGTCTGATAAGTGTACAGTCCACCATCGGCGAAGAAGCGGATTTCTCTGATGAATTTATTTTTTGGAAAAATACTTTTTCCAAAACTCATATCGATATTATATCCTGGCGCATCTGTAAACCGTGCATCTCTTAAGTGAGTACCTGAAGCGGTTTTTAATGCAATGCGCAAAAGCATATCAGGCAAATGTTTTTTATTTTTGATGACCTGAACACATGTAGAAAAATAAATATCCCCGCCTGCAGAACCTTTTCCGCTTCTTGTTCTTACTGCACGCTGATCGCGGGTGATCGTATCCATTTCATACCATTCAAGTGGAACTGCAGACAGATCTAAAGAAATTCTATTATCGAAAAGCGGAAGCGTTCCTTTAACATAGAAATCCTGTGTCATATCGCCCTTGTGTATAAAATGATCGAATGAAATATTTACAGAGGCAGTTGTATCAACCAACCCATTTTTAATTTCAGGAACCGGCAATGCATTGGGTCCGAGGAAAGAAGACGACATTGTCATGTATTGATTCCAGGGTGTAATGCCATCCCAATTATGTTTTTCGACCCACCAATAGAAATCTTCTTGTGCTGAAATGGTTGTGGCAATCAATGAAAAGAATGCGAATAAAAATAGTTTGAGAGAAATTGTTTTATTCTTTGGTAAAGTCCGGATCATAAATGGTACTAGGGTCGTTGTGGTTCCAAAAGTAATGACAATTTCTACATAATTTGAAATCATTTTGGCTATTTGATTGTTATATTTTCCTTTTTTTTAGTTTTAAAAACAGTGATTTATTCTTTTTCATTAGGTTTTCAATTTACATCTTATATAGTTGTCTTTTTTATTTAATCCAGGTAACCCTGATTTAAAGTATTCTAAAAGGGAATTTTTAATATTAAAATATGAATTGTTATTGACTATTATTAAAGGTGTCAGTAGGACGTGATTTACTTTGAAGATAAACAAGGTTGCCATTCCATTGATGAAAGTATATTGTTTGTAGCTGTGAATACTATTATTTCTATGAAGGATGAGTTGCAAGAAGATCGAAATCTGTGATGGATTATTATATGAATATATAAAATTGAGTAATTAATTGCTAAGATCAAAGTATTAAATAAAAAGTATATTTTATGTTATTCATATAATTGTCTGATTGCATATTGAAAACCTTCTTGCGTTGTTTGTTGTGATAAACGCGGAAGCCGAAAAGCGTGAAATGAGTAGGCGTTTTTAAAATTAAGATTTCTATGAAAAGGATTAAACTATTAGTAGGTAGTTTATTATTACTTGCTTCCGTCAATGACGGTTATTCTCAGAGTTTAGTATGTACGACGAATCCGGTTATTACTCCGGCGGTTCCTAGTTCGTACGATGAAAATGCTCATAGTCTTGTTAAAGACTCTGGCGGTAATTTAATTGTAGTGGGTGAGAAGAATACGTCCGGCAACATTGATATTGTTGTTTCAAAAATTACCGGATGTGGCGTACCTGCCTGGACTGTCAGCTGGGGTGGTGCAGCGCATCTAGGTGATCGACCTTGGGATGTTACAACTGATGGTTCTGGTAATATTTATATTACAGGAATGACGCAAGGTTCTGGCTATAACTCGAATATTTTGATCTTGAAATTTAATTCTTCTGGAACACTACAATGGTTTAACACATTTGCAACTGTGAATACTGATTGGGGGCATTCTATTGCTGTGTATGGTTCGATGGTTTATGTTACTGGTTATACATTTAATACTCCATTTTCTTCCCAAGGTATTACGCTTGCTTATGATATTTCTACCGGAGCGAATATTTGGTCGCATTCTTATTCAACAGTAGGAAATGCCCGTGGATACTCTGTATGTGCTGACGCTGCAGGTGTCTATGTTACAGGAGAAAACAAGTATGGTTCTGGTGGTGCTTTTTCTGATATTTATACTATTAAATATAACCCTACTACGGGAGCTGTTTTATGGAATAATTCTACACATCTGCAGCAGGCAGCAAATGGTGGATTAAACAGGCCCAACAGAATTCGTTTTGATGCTAACGGTGTAGTAATCGGAGGAACAGGTTATAATAATCTAACTGGTGCTGATGATTTTTATATTCTTAAATATAGCTTCTCAGGCACATTGCTTTGGTCAACAGCATATGACCGTACTGGTAGTAATAATGTCTTGAGAGATGTATATGTTGATTTAACTAACGGAAAGGTTTTTGCAACCGGCGGTGTTTCAATTTCTGGAATGGGTGCGAACCAATCTGATGTTCTTACTATTGGATTGAATTCTTCAACAGGAGTTTTGCTTTGGGCAAATCAATATGATGGAGTTGGAAAAAAATGGGATTATGGAATGGAATTAGATGTTGATTGCATGGGACAGTTATTTGTTGGTGCTAAATCTCAACAAGTTTCAAATAACAACTATGAATATCTTTTGTTGGCACATAATCCAGTTACGGGAGCTGTAGCATGGACTGGCTCTTATAATGTGGGAGCTAACTATTATGATCTGAATGATATTGCAGTCGTTTCCTATGGAATATTTGTTTCGGGTACCGGCGGATCGCCTTCCAAAATTCTTGTTGCTTTATGGAATGGCGTAACTGCTCCGTATAATTGCTTTGGAGCACGTATGTCTGGCGATCAAGGGGATGATATGGAATCTTCTGAGTTCAATCTCTATCCGAATCCAACGACAGGTGTCCTCAATGTGTCAGTTCAAGCAGATGGTAATATTTGTGTGATCAATTCACAAGGTCAGCTAGTAAAAGAAGTTGTAGTCATTGCAGATGAAAACATTGCTATTGATATGACAGAATTTGGAAATGGAATTTATTATTTAATTCTTAAAGACTCTAAAGGTTCAGTTTCTGAGACTAAAAAATTTCTTATCAATAAATAAATTTCTCAGGATTTTATTTTGAATAGTGAGGGCAGAACATATTGTTGTGCCCTCATTCATTTTAAAGCATAGTAAAAGTTTCTTCTAATAAATTTCACTTTTTACGTACCAATTATTCTTTAATTTCAAGATTCTAATGGAAACATTTTTTCTTGAATGATTTAAATATAGGTCATACGATTTGAAGTGTTTTTCAGCAATCAGATGATAGACACTCAATAAAATGCTAATCTCCAATTACTAATTACGATAAAAGAGAGTAAGTGTAAGTTTAAGAGTAAGTATGAAGAATTGATTGCGACGGGAATCGAACCCATAACTTTCCTGTTGAAAAAAGGGATGCTCCGGTCATAGAACGATTCGAATCAGGAATCTCAAAAAAAAGTTAAGTTTAGGTGTAAGCGATGAGCTTAAAAAAGTGATCCCGGCGGGAATCGAACCCACAACCTACTGCTTAGAAGGCAGTGGGTTGGGAGTGATTGTTATTTCGTGAAAGTTCTTGAAATTTCATAATTAATTTAAAAACAAGGTTATAAGTACATGTATTTGGACTATGTTGTATTTTAAATTATAATTTTTGTGTGCAAATTGTGTGCAAATTCAAAAAAAGTGTGCAAATTGTGTGCAAATAAAAAGTGATGAATCTAAAGCCAGTTATAACAATTTATTTTGATCAAAGAAGGTTAAAAAAGGAAGGTTTAGTTCCTGTTAAACTAAGAGTGTTTTATAACGGAGAAGTGAGACTTTTCAGCCTTAAGGAGAATATTCGTATTGTTGATATTGAAAACTTTAAAAGTTCTAAACCTAAAAGTGCTTTTAAGGATTCGTACTACAAGGTTCATGAGTACATGAAAAGGGCAAATGATTTGATTTTGAAACTTAATCCATTTGCATTTGATGATTTCGAGTCAGCTTTGTTTAATAAGAAATTAACTAAGGAGCATTCTAATTGTGTTTTTAAAACATTTCGAAAAGTTATTATGGAATTAGAGGATAATGGAAAAATTAGAACTGCATATCTTTATAATAACAGTTTAACATCAATTAAGTCTTTTACTGGAAAGGAAGAGTTGTTGTTTTCTCAAGTTGATTCAAATTTTTTAAAGAAATATAATGACTGGATGATAAGAAACGGTCGTTCCACAACTACTTTAAGTATGTATCTAAGATGTTTAAGAAGGTTATTCAATGAGGCGATTGATAAAGGATTTTTATCTAGAGATTCCTATCCATTCGGTAAGTATAAGTTTCAGATTTTGGCATCGAGAAATATTAAGAAAGCTCTGACTAAATCTGAAGTGGGAAGACTAGTAAAAGCCGAAGTAGAGGAAGGATCTTTGAAACAAAGGTCTAGAGATATCTGGTTTTTTAGTTATTTATGTAATGGTGCAAATTTTAAAGATATAGCCAAACTTCGAGTTATGGATATCCATAACAATAGAATTAATTTTATCAGATCTAAAACTTCTACTACTGCCCAATTTCAAAACGCTATCGTCTCAATAATGACTCCGGAAATGATAGAAATAATTCAAAGATGGGGAAATATTAATGGAAAAGAGAATGATTATATCTTTCCATTTTTAAAAAAGACCTATACCCCTAGGCAGGAGTTAATAAAAATAAGAGATGAAATAAAATTAATTAATAAGCATATTGGAAAACTAGCTGTGGAAACTGGGATTACAGCAAAAGTAACAACTATGACAGCTCGACATTCTTTTGCAACAGTCTTGAGGAGGGAAGGAGCATCGAATGAGTTTATAGGAGAAGCTATGGGGCATTCTAATCTGAAAACTACTGAAAATTATCTCGATAGTTTTGAGGATGATGTGAAAACTACTTGGGCCGAAAAACTAGTAAATTTTTAAAGATAATTTTACATATTTGGATTAGTTGCTGATAGGAATTTATCAAACTAATTTCTCATTTATTTTATTATTATTTAATAATTAACAAATTGGATCACAATTTATTTCTAAATAGGGGTGAAATGCTGGGTGAATCTTATATCTATTACTTTTTAAATGTTCAGATTGAACTTTTATTTTTTTACTTTTTTCTGAGTCATATTCAAATTGAAATAGCGATTCGCCAATTTCACGACCTATGATTGTTAATGAAACAAGGTGGTCAATAAAATTTTCTATCTGTATTTCTTCACTTGTATTTATTTTAGCTTTTTTCATCAGTTCGATAATCATACTCTTTGATATAATACTCTTATGGCCTAAGAGTTCGTACATAAAATCCTCCATTTGCTCAAGTGTAATACCATTCTCTACTATTATGGATTTGAAAACCCAGCTAGAATATTCTTCATATGCACTAACTAAATCAGCTGCTTCAATTCGAGTATGTCCTCTTGAAATAGCGTAATCCTTTGAAGATTTGAAAAAATAAATTATGTCACGTGGTCTAGGAAGGACACGTTGTATTATATATTCTTTTGTGTTAATGTTGTTTATTCTCGCTACAATATATTTTAGCCATAAATCATCTCTTGAAACAGCATTATCATTTAAAATAAGGAACCTTTCTTCTATAATTCGAAAAAAAATTTCTGGATCTTCCCATTTTAATCGTGTCTGTTCTATTTTGTCGGGTTCCCTAGCTAATTTTAGAATAAATGAGAAAATATCACTCCTTAAAAAAATTGTTAAGTGAAAAGGAATTTTAATATGCTTTGGTTTGACAAAATTAAATTCTCTAGCAATTCTTCCCGTTACTCCAAGTAATCCTAATATGCACTTTCCTATAACATTCAATCTACTGTTTTTTCTCCAAGATTTATCTAGATTATCTATAAGCACCACTACTTTATTGTCTGTTGGAACAAGTATGGGAATCCATTCCCTTATTTTGAAAATAATCTGATCGTGTAAAATTTCTGAAATCTTTAATTTGAAATCTGATTGTTTAAATTCTGCGATAGTTTCATCCTCTATCAATACAGATATTTGCTCTTGTAATCGTGATGAAAAATCTGTAAGAATAATTCGAGAGTGTAAATCGACAAATTCGCAAAACTCTTTGTCTGAATTAGTAAATGCATAAATAGGTTTGCTTCTAGTTCGCTTATACAGTGCTTTAGCAATTTCAGTATAGATTAAAAACTTCCAAACTGATTCTATTAAATATCCATTTTCAAAATCTCCATAGCCTTTTTCAAGAATTGATACAAGACCGTCAATTTCAAAATTTATGGGCTTTATCATACATACAATATTTCTCTTATCATGTTCTAAGGTTTTTTCCAGGTAGTATAATGTTGCAGTCTTACCTGATCCTTTCCGACCGATTACAATATTATATTCATTTTTAATTAAACTTTGAAAATGGGTTGTTTCAATATAGTAATCATATATAATTTCACTTTCATGTTCTGCAATATATTCACCAAAATTAATCTTTTGAAGATCAGAAGATTTCCTTTTATTTTGTAGGTTGTTTCGTTTGTTGACTAGCAACTCTGCAATTTCATTATGCAGATGACTTAAAAATGGATCAGTTGCATTATTGCAAGATTCTTTATCGTGATATTTTAATAATAAACCACGATAATCCATAGGCGTCTCTTCATAAGGCTCTTCTGCAACCATCAATACTTTTAGTTGTAAACCAGTTGCAATTCCACTTATGAAAGCTGATTTTGAGTTTTGAAGTTGGTGTCCGCTCTTTTGACTTGAAGAGAACTCTGATATAATAGCTGGGACTGTAAGCAATTGATCCAGGTACCAATTTAGAGATTGAATTTTAGTTTCAGATGCATCATCAATTACAGTAGGTAAGTTATATTTTTCTATATTGTTTACAATTACTTGGTTATAATTTGTGCTAAATTGTCCCTTTAAAAAAAGTAAAGCGTTTTGTTCAATATTTGTTGTTCTTGTTTTTATTCGCTCCGTTAGTATCGGCTTTAAATCTTCATATGGTTGATCGGAATAAAATTGTTTAATAATGTCGTCACTATTATGGTAGTTTCTATAGCCAATGTCAAGTAAAATTTGGAATTCTTTTAGTCTTCTCATTGACTCAATTAATGAAGTATCATTGATAATCCAAACAGGTTTTCCTTTTGCTAAAGCATACCCCATTTCAAATAGAACATTGTCGTTTAATCCAGTAATATCAAAGCATGCAAAATCACATGAGTCTATTAAATCTAAAATTTCTTCAATTATAATTTTCCCGCCTATTTTCATTTTAGTCCATGAAGTTATACTTACAACTGAACCTTTATTTATTTCTTCAATGGCTTCTTCAATGCAAACACTAGAAGATTTAGGAAGGGAAGGATAACCAAAAAAACCTTTTTTCATTTTGATAGTAGTTATAGGTGTAGTAAATGATAAATTTTATGGTGCCAAATTACTCTAAAATCATTGTAATGTAGAATAAAAAATTTAATTGATAAAACTATTTAATGTTATAGTGAAAATTTTGGAAGAAGGTAAGAAGTAATCAAAATTGCCGTTCATGGATCTTTACTAACTTTTATGTGTTTTAAAAGCGGTTCATGATTCTGAGAAGTAATAATTCCCTCGAATTGTTAACTACGCCCTAAATCTCTCACAATTTTTTTTTAAAAACGATTTAATTTGTCAATATTTGGAGAAATGTATTATGTTGGATGTTAACACAATATTGTTAACTTCTCCTTAGATATTTGGTTTTTATATGCACCTTTTGTAATTATTTTACATATAAATAATTGAACATGACAAGAAGAAATATTGGATTAAAAACCTTGACGGACGAGGAAATAATCCAAGAATTTGTAAAACGATTTGAATGTGATGGTGCTGTCTTAGTTTATTTAGAATCTAATTCTGAATACGGTTTTGGAAAGTGGCAAAATGAATTGGGAAAAGTTTGGGTAAAAAACATTTTTAACGAATTTAAAAAAAAGTAAAAATAAATTATGTTATGGAAAAAGGTGGAGGAAGATCATCAAAGTTTAAAAAAAAGGACCCACATCCAAGTTATTCAATTTCTAAATCAAAATCATCGGCGCTGTTTGACGAGTGTGACTTGATCAGCATAGAAACAATAATTGTTAATCCAACTGCAGCGATTGGATCCCTCAATGAAGGTGATATTTTGTCAATTCAATTAAACAAAAGAATTTTAAGTGCATTTAATGGAATGGGTGAATTTTGTGGCAATATCGTTACTATAATTTTGGAAAAAATAATTGAATGTATTAAAAAAGGTAGATCGTTTATTGGAATTGTGAACTCAATTGAGAATCGCTCATGTAAAATAACTATCCAAGTATTATAGTCATGACCTTATCTATTGTTGGCGGTACATATATAGAATATTGTTTCGAACCAAGTTATGAGGAACTGTGGGGTTCTGGTTTGCGTGCATCATGTGCTTTGAGTAAAAAAGGTTTTGCAATAAAGTTTACGAGCTTCGTAGGAGAAGGTGACTTTGAAAGCGCAACAGGCATAAGCGAAACCTTTGAAATAGAAAGTAATTTCATTAAAATAGAGGAAACTATTCGTTGGGAATATACCCACCCTCTAGCAAGTCCATTAGCTTATTCTAAAGTTTTAGCGAATCCAAGGATAGATTTGCAACTTAAGGAAGAGATAATTTTATACTATGGAATGATTGAAGCTAATGTGAAAGTTACTGGAGAATATGTAGTATACGATCCACAAAATGATGTTCCTTTTTCCACAACAAAGTCTGTAGCTAA
>JBMQEM010000150.1:0-4571 GCA_049363815.1 Bacteroidota bacterium | reverse complement strand
AATCGCTGGGATATTGATCCTGAAGAAGAAAACGGTGTGTTCTATCAGGGCTTCTCAAAAGGTAAGAAGAAGGAAATTCCGGGCGTTCATTCGGATGAACCTTATAATGACATCACCGTGTTGATCTATCTCACACCGGGACTACCTGTTGACTGTGGCACATCTTTATGGATGCATAAACAAACAAAACTTACTGATCCGGTTATGAGTAATGATGCGCGGAGACTAAAAAAGTCGATTTACGATATCCGGTATCAACTGGAGATTGAAAGTAAGAATAGAAGCAAGTGGATTGAAACAGACCGCATCGGATATAAATACAATCGAATGGTTGCCTATCCTTCCGGTGCTCTGCATTCTGCAACACAGCACTTTGGTGGTTCTCTAAAGGATGGAAGAATTTATCAAACCTTTAGAATTGGTGTCGATTGGAATACTTTTAAGATGAATAAATCTTAAAACTACTTGCGAAGATTAATCTTTAAAGAAATTCAGAAGTAAAAACTGATACTTATATAGATCTATTGGTTTTGTTTTTATCATTTGACACATCAGATCTAACTTTTTAGCATCAGTGATCTGCATTGCTTCTGCCCATAATGCAATTTCTTTGAGTACTTTTTCCTCGTAAGTATTCAATGATTTTGCCCATAGAGTTTTAATTTTAAAACGCATTACACTGTCTTTCTCGGCCAATACGCGGTTACCTGAATATTGTTTATGAATCAGCTGTTTCACTTTTTCTGAAATGTCATACAGTTTTGTAATTTTCTTTCCGGATAACTGCAATCCCATATTGCTTTCAGTAAACTGAAGCAACACTTTTTTTGGAGTATGATAATTGTTTCTATTTGCAATTTTAACACTTTCATCTTTTGCGATCTTTTTCAATTTGGCATCTATTGGTCTGAATCCATACCGGTAATAAAACCAGAATGCACCTGTTTTAATTCCATCAGGATTATCGAGACCGAATTGATAGGCCTCAACTTCAAAAAAGCTGATGTTAAATACTTGCTTGTACACACGCAGCAACTGACACATCATATAGCCTGATTCACCACCACGGAAGGATTCGAAAATATTTATACCAAAATTGGCATACGAGCCAAATATCCAGGCTCCACCGTACGCAGCAGGAAATCCATTTTTAAACAGTGTGAAACCAACATAAGATTCCAGTGGAAGTTGCCGTTCAGGGATCATTCCATAGATGGCAACTGTTATTCCACGCTCAAGTTGATAAAGACTGAATGAACGTTCATCCATATAAGTAGTTGGATCGGTTTCCCGTTCATAAATAGCCATAGAATTTTTTACAATTGAAATGGCGGCATCTATTTCCTTTCTTGCAAAGATCTTTGTTTTAGGCAACTCTGTATTTAGGAGTACTTCGTGGTCAAATCTCTTTAAGATCTGATCGTGATAAAATGGATTTTCTACATGAATGCGATTAAACGATTTGGAAAACGATTTATTTTTCGGAGTCAGTTCAACATAGGAACCTAAGCCCTCAAACAAATGATCCTTCACATACGGCAGATGATTCAACTTACCTAACTCGGAAATTAAAAATTTCAATCTGTCTTTCTCTTTTACCAGCAATGCATCCAGCAATTCGAAATTTGTAAATCCGGCTGTAGTTTCACATTTTTCCAGTGAAGGCAATGTTAAACGCAACACCTCATTCAGGTCAAATGAGGGGCTTTCAAAACTTGATAATTTTATAGTGATATCAGGATGAGTTAAGAGCCACTGAATACAATCAAATGAAAATCCGGTAAGAACTGATGTGTAAGGTAAACCTGAATTCGTAAAAATTTCAGGATTGAGCTTCTTTGAACTTTTCAATAAAACAGCAATCCTTTTTAATTCTTTTTCAGCGAGTGCTGCTATCTGTGCATTATTTGGATATGCACAAATGAAGAGCAGCAATTCATTGTAAGTATGAATCGTTTCATTCAGCGGCAATTTAATTTTAGATATCCGCCTGAGTAATTCAATTTTCTTTGAATTATCTTCAGCACTATAACGATTTACAATCAGACTTAAAGAATCTAATGCCTTACTTAGATTTGAACTCATAAATATTTACTTTGATCGCCTAAAGTAACAAATTTGTATAAAATGGTGAATGACGAATAACATATGCCAATTAACGAAGAATTATTATAGATAACTTAATTCCTTTGATAGCCATGTGATTTTTGCTTATTCGTAATTAATTATAATTGATAATTAGATTATTTTCGATAGCTTAGTCAAACGAAGCAGACTTACAACTTTAACAATACTCAATATTCAAACCATGAAAAGGATCTTAATTATTTGCTTTTTCTTAATATCAAAATATTCTTATTCGCAATTAACACTTCCATTTCCGGACAGCACAGCAAACTGGGTGATTTCTGAATGTTTCTCCGATGGTGGAACTCCCGGATCATTTTATTGTTTTAACTATAGATATTTCAGCCTTGGTGACACCTCTATAAATGGATTTGCATATAAAATACTAAATGAGTCATACAATCTTGATCCAAGTGATACTATTAGTTCATCTGTTGCCGGATATTACAGAATTGATGGACAAAAAGTTTTTTATCTGCAGGATTCATCATATAACAATAGTATAGTGGGCATGTACAATTCTTCTTATTTTCATACAGGTCAGGAGATTTTATTGTATGATTTTGGAATGCAAATCGGCGACACATTTTCATTAAGTGATTCCGGATATTTTGGTATTCAAGGGCAGGCAACAATTGTTCTGATGCAAATAGATACCATTCAGTTATCAGGTCAGCCGGTAAGAAGATTTAATTTTGCTTCTTCAAACTTGAGTTGCTTTGCTTTCCCTAATTATTACTGGTACGAAGGCATAGGCAGTTCCTTTGGATTTTTTCCAAATTTCTATTGCTTTGAAAATGGAATAACCTTTGGCTGTTTTCATGAAAACAATGTCGACTATATTTTTTATTTGCAACCCGGCGATGATTGTATGAATATTACCTTGGGAGAGGATCATCATGTAAAATCTGATGTTGCAACTTTATTCCCTAATCCATCTGAAGGATTGTTCAGTATTTTTTCTGATTTCTCTGATGGAAATGCTATTATCACTGATCTTATGGGAAAATTCATAATCAGTATTGCGCTATCAAAAGGAAATAATGTGGTGAACATTCAAACCATATCATCGGGCATATATTTATTAAAAACTAAAGCAGGGGTAGAGAAGATTTTGATACATAAATAAAAATCGACAACACTTTGAAGAAGTTCTAATTTAATCACCATCAACTATTGGTTGTGAAAAAGTAAGCTTTCAGAGAACTTTGTTGTATGATTGACGAAACTTATAAATATTCAGAGATGACGGGACAGATCATTGGTTTAGCGATGGAAGTTCACAAGCATTTAGGCAATGGATTTCAGGAAGTGATCTACCAACGAGCATTGGAATTTGAGTTTGCAAAAAATCAAATAAAATTTGATCGGGAATTTAAAATGCCAATCATTTATAAGGGTGAAAAAATAGGTGCCAGGAGAGTAGATTTTCTTATTAATAAAATCATCTCAGTTGAAATTAAAGCTGTGATTCAATTAGAGCCCGTTCATTTGGCACAAGCGATGAACTATCTGGAAGCATATAATTTGGAAGTTGGGCTACTCTTGAATTTTGGAGCGCAGAGTTTGCAGATTAAAAGATTATTGAATCGGAAAAAAGTCTGAACCGGGATTTGTCTGATTTTTGGCTTAGATAGATTCATGAAGTCGAAAGCTGCAAATCCACATCCAAAAAATCCAAAAATCAGACAAATCCCGGTACAGACTTTGTTTACTACTTCAAAACTTGGCTTTAGGAATAATTTTGAATATTAATATGATCCATTGAAATAGATAGATAGTAGCAAATTAAAAATCTAATTGCAAATATTATGGTACAAAATCTAAATGTAATTATCTATGTAAGGTCAAAGATTTTGTGATACAAGTCACATAAATTAACATCCTGTGAATCCAAAAATCCTTTAATCCTAGTCCTTTTATCTTGAGGCGTTAGGTCAATCTTTACAGAATGTCTAACCCAATACTTTTCTTCCACCAGAAGTTGACCAATGATTTGTTCGAATGCGTCCATGTCTTTTTTCTGCGAGAATACATGGGCGGGGTGACAGGTGCAATGGGTGATGTGAGATGATGAGGTATGTTATCGAGTGGGAATTGTTGGTAAGAGGAAAAGAAAAAACAACTTACTCTTTCACAATCTTCCCTGATAGCTTTTCTTTCTCAGTAACAATCGTTACCAAATAAATCCCGGCTGCAAGATTCTCCATCGGAATATTCTTAGAAAAATATCCGGCACTAGTTTTTCCTTCATCCACAAAAAGAATTCTTCCGGAAATATCCATTATATAAATCTTTACTTTATTCCCTTTCAATCTGCTTGCATTTACAATTACACTCTGCCATGTTGATTTATATGAGAGATATAAAGCAGGACTACTAATTTCATTTGGTTCAACAACAGTGTTGATTGTATCGCAAAGACTGCCGACTACCGGACCCAA
>JBMQEM010000149.1:0-18239 GCA_049363815.1 Bacteroidota bacterium | reverse complement strand
ATTACTACTCACCAAAATCGCCAATCAACTCAATGCATGCAACACCAAGCCACTCCTTAACTTCGGCTCAAACCACGTTACCTTCGGCGGCATTGTTAATCCTGCGTCTGCTATATCGATCAGTTGTTTCATTGTAACCGGATAAAGTGCGAATGCAACTTTCATATTGCCACTGTTCACACGCTTTTCAAGTTCGCCCAGACCTCTTAGTCCACCAACAAATTCAATTCGCTTATCTGTACGTAGATCTTTAATGTTCAGTATCGGTTCAAGAACTTGCTTGGAGAGGATCGTTACATCAAGGACACCGATCGGATCGTTGTTGTCGAAAGTATTGTCTTTTGCTTTCAGACGATACCATTTTCCTTCGAGAAACATTCCGAATTCATGTAAGTGCATCGGACGGAATTCGCTTGTTCCTTTTTCTTCAACATTAAAACCTGATTTTAGCTTTTCAAGAAACTCTTCTTTTGAATTTCCATTCAGATCTTTTACCACACGGTTATAATCCATAATGGCAAGTTGATTATCCGGGAAATGTACGGCAAGAAAATAATTGTAATTTTCTTTTCCTGTATGATTCGGATTTTTCTCCTTCATCTCTTTTCCGACCAATGCTGCTGCAGCTGTTCTGTGATGACCGTCTGCTACATACGTCGCAGGCAATGAAGCGAAATGTTTTGTGATATCTGCGATCTGCTTATCATCTTTCACGATCCAGAACGTATGACTGATCTTATCTTCCGTTGTAAAATCATATTCCGGTGCTGACTTGATCACTTCATTTACGATGGCATCGAGTGCCGGTAAATTAGGGTAAGCAAAGAAAACCGGTTCGTAGTTCAGCTTGCTGTAACGAACGTGATTTTTTCTGTCTTCTTCTTTGTCAGGGCGCGTCAACTCATGCTTCTTGATCACATTATTGAAATAATCATCAATTGATGCAGCACCTACAATTCCATATTGCCGACGACCATTCATCGTTTGCGCATAGATGTAGTAATATTCTTTATCATCGGTAAAGAATACACCATCTTTCATCATTTTTTTGAAATTCGAAATTCCTTTCTCATAAATTTCAGGAGCATAATGGTCGTGCTCATCCGGGAAATCGATTTCTGGTTTTATGACGTGATAAAAGGAGAGTGGATTACCTTCAGCTTCTTTACGCGCTTCTTTTTCATCCAATACATCGTATGGTTTACTTGCTACTTTCAATACATTTTCTTTCGTCGGACGGATGCCTTTGAAAGGTTTTAGAATTGCCATTGTATTTTGTTTAGATCAATTTAATTTTAAGATTCTCTCCATTGCTTCAGTTAATACAATGAGATCATCGATCGTAAGATCGCCCATGTGACCGATGCGGAAAGTTTTATTTTTTAATTCATTGTAGCCATTTGAGATGACCATGTTTTCTTTCAAAAGTTCTCTGTTGAGTTCTGCGACATTGATGTTTCGTGTATTCTCAATTGTTGTAACTGTCATTGATTCAAAACCGGGCATAACATGCAATTTGAAAAAGTGACTGGCCCAGTTGATCATATATTCAGCCATTTCAATGTGACGGATGAAACGATTCTCAATTCCTTCCTTCATAATGCGATCAAGCTGGAAGTCCATTGCAAACATGTGCGACAAAGACGGAGTGCAGGTATACTGATGGTCTTTCTTGTCAATGAATTCACACAACGTCAGGAAATCGAGATAATAACCTCTGTGACCAATACTCTTGAACCGCTCTTCAGCTTTATCAGATACAGATGCAAGCGCAAGTCCCGGCGGAAGTGCAAGCGCTTTTTGCGAAGAAGAAATACATACATCAATTCCCAACCGATCCACTTCAATTTTTGCACCACCTAATGAACTCACAGTATCCACTAACCAAACTACATCCGGATATTTTCTGATCACTTCAGCAATAGCATCGATGGGATTCATCAAACCCGTTGAAGTTTCATTATGTGTTAGAGTAACGACATCGTATTTTCCTGTCTTCAGATATTTGTCAACTGTTTCCGGCATATTCGGATGACCCGATATTTCTTCATGCAGGTCAGCTTCAATACCATTCAGTTTTGCCAGTTCATGCCATCTTTTCCCAAATGCTCCTACAGAGAAAACGATCGCTCTCTTCTTGGTCGCTGAACGAATTGCGCCTTCCATTAATCCTGTCCCAGAAGAAGTACTCAATACAATCTTGTTCTGAGTAAACATCAATTGCTTGAGTTTATTGGAGATGTTCCGCTGTAAGTCAGACGCTTCCGGAGTCCGGTGTCCCATCATGGGTGTTGCCATTTTAGCAAGCACTTCTGGGTGTACATAGGTGGGGCCGGGGATGAATAGTTTCAAATTCTCCATTTATTCAGGATTGTTTTAGTGCGCGAATTTAGCAAAAAGCGGATTAATGTGACTGGAAATAAGATAATATGCATTCAAAAGAGGCCGATAAGCTATAAAAATAACTATCAATTATTGCTTTTCAGTCGGCGTTGGCAGTTCTTTCACCGGCGCCGTTTCCGATCTCGCATCCACATCCTTATCCAGCACATACCGGCCTTTCTTCAGATTAAAAGAATCATACGTACCATCAGGTCCAGCCTGGGAAGCAAGATCGACATCAGCAGACTTCGAACGTGGGGTACTGATGTGATCCAGTACAATTTTTTTTCCGTTATTTTCAAAACGTAAGGACATTGATGCCTGCGAATTGAAAGAATAGATCATACGATTTTTATAAACGGAACCTGATTTCAGAAGCGGATATCCAAATTTTAATTCACCTTTTTCAATGTAACAGACTTCAATTACCTTTTTGGTGATCTGCTGATTGAAACCTTTCCAACCAAGCAGGACGAAATAATTTTTGCCTTTATATTTCACTTTGTTGACTGCATAGTAGGCTGCACCATACCAGCGTTCTGATTTTAATTTTTCTGATTCCGGTTTTTGAATGATAGCGGTAGAGTCGGAGAGAATGAAAGTTATAATGCTGTCTGTTTTTTCCTGCTTTACCTGTACATATCCTGAATACCTGTAACGGCTTCCGTCAAAATTCGGGAAGGTCCAGGAATATATTTTGAAACGGTTCTCAACATCCTTTGCAATAGAAACATTTTTGAAGTCACTGAATGGGTTGTCAAATGAACCGGAAACATTCAGACTATCTTCAAATCGTTTTTGAAACTCCATTGCAGCATTTGTCCGGATGGAATCGTTCTCTCCGCGTTGCATTTTCCGGATCAGAACAGGTAATGAATCAGAAATTTGTGCATGAACAATTTGCGGAATAAAAAGACCGAGTACTGCAATGAAAAAGAAAGCTGTAATATTTTTTAAAGGCATCGTATAAAAAAGAAAGGCCGCAAAGAATGAACGTTTGGCGGCCTTTATTATTTTTTTAAGGATTTATTCAGCTATGCATTGCTTCTTTTTTGCCAAGCAATACATCTTTTGGTTCGCGATAGTTAGGATCGTCTACGCAACAGTCAACCGGACAAACAGAAGCACATTGTGGCTCATCGTGGAAACCAACGCACTCAGTACATTTATCAGGGACGATATAATAAACATCCATTGCTACAGGAGCCTGAGGTGAACTTGCGTCAATCTCAGAACCGTCCATACGTTTGAATGTTCCTTTTACTGATGTTCCATCTGAAGCGCGCCATTCTGCTCCGCCTTCATAAATTGCATTATTTGGACATTCCGGTTCGCATGCACCACAGTTGATGCACTCTTCGGTAATCATAATTGCCATATCTGTATTCTTTTGTGGTTATTTAGATTTGTACAAAAATAAATAGAAAAAGTTCATATCAAAACATCATTGGCCCTTCTTTTCAATTTCCGTGTATTATCTTTGTCCCAATGATTGATATTAAGAACGTTTCTAAACAACTTGGAATTGCATTGAAGTCCAAAGTTGATCAATATAATGCCGATCCGCTTGCTTTCACAGACCTCAAAGAGGTGATGATCAGAGCTTTTCAGTCAAATGGCTGGTTCACGGAGAAGAACATTTTACTCGCTTTGACACAATGGTCTCAAGCACTCACAGAAAGCAACCTTGAACGCTGGCTTGAACCTTATCAGAGTATTTCTTTTCAATCTCCGAAAAGGATAGGTGTTATCAATGCCGGGAATATTCCATTTGTCGGGCTGCATGATCTGATCTCTGTCTTGATCAGCGGACATATCTATCATGGAAAAAATTCTTCCGACGATAAATTTCTTTTGCCGTGGATTGCAAAATTGTTGTTCGAGATCGAACCGGAATTGAAAACGCGTATTCACTTTGTTGAGAAATTAAATGAGATCGATGCAGTCATTGCAACCGGAAGCGATAACTCTTCACGCTACTTCGATTATTATTTTGGAAAATATCCGCATATTATCAGAAAGAACAGAAATGGCATAGCAATCCTGACCGGTGAAGAAACAACGGATGAGTTATCGCTGCTTGGAAAAGATATCTTCCAATATTTCGGATTAGGTTGCAGAAATGTTTCAAAGATGTATGTTCCGAAAGATTACAACTTCAATAAATTCTTTGAATCGATCTACAATGAAAATGAAGTAATGAATCATACGAAGTACATGAATAACTTTGATTACAATAATTCAGTATTGCTTTTGAAACTTGTTCCGTTTTTGCAGAATGGTTTTCTTATCATCAGGGAAGAAGAGGTTATTCCTTCGCCGATCTCCATTGTGCATTATGAAAAGTATGAGAATGAAAGTTTATTGTTTGAAAAATTAATTCCTCTAAAAGATCAGTTGCAGTGTATTGTTTCTAAATCGCAATTGCCTCCGGAATTGAATAGCATTCAGGTAGGTTTCGGAAAAACGCAATCGCCTGAGTTGTGGGATTATGCGGATGGGGTGGATACACTCTCTTTCCTGAAAGACGTCTAATCAACGTTCCTGTACATAAAATACTTTAAAAAATAAAACACTAAGTGCACTAAG
This sequence comes from Bacteroidota bacterium, assembly GCA_049363815.1. Taxonomy (GTDB): domain Bacteria; phylum Bacteroidota; class Bacteroidia; order AKYH767-A; family 2013-40CM-41-45; genus JADKIH01. The sequence continues at coordinate 13,268 of JBMQEM010000149.1, read as the reverse complement.
ATCACAATAAGAACACGGAATACTCAGTGGACTTGTTGTGAACTTAGTGCACTCGTATGTTTGTTTTTAATTTTTTAGGCAAAAAACTTGAGTTGCTTTTTTCTTTTACAACTTGCTTTACAAATCAGGCGTCGGAATGGTATTAAACAATCTCTTCCATCTAACCTTCCCTAAAAACTCACCATGTGTATCCCAGCTCATCCAGATAAAGACTGCTTTACCGACAACGTGATCTTCGGGAACGAATCCCCAAAAACGTGAATCGGCAGAATTATGTCTGTTATCACCCATCATGAAATAGTAATTCATCTTGAAGGTGTAGCTCGTTGTGACCTGACCATTGATGATGATCTGTCCATTTCGTTCTTCCAGTTTATTCTGTTCGTACTCGCCGATCACTTTTCTGTAAAGTGAAATGTTTGATGTATCAATTTTTATTGTTGCACCTTTTTGCGGAATATAAAGTGGACCGAAATTGTCCACATTCCAGTTATATCTATTATCAAACGGGAATATAAAATCCTGATAAATGCCGACAGGAACTGTATTGGCTTCTATCCGTTTTACATTTCCAAAACCTTTCATCTCATCTGCTTCTTTTGATGTCAGATGAAAATTGAATTCTGTAGGTGAAAGTTGTTCTTCACGTAACTGTAATCTCTGTATTGCCTGGTTTGAAAAGCCGGAACCGTCAGTCATCACATGATAAGATGATTGTGCAAATTCAGGATTTGGATAGTGTTTATTTCCAATATAAACTTGTCTTTCTTTGATTGTGATCGTATCGCCGGCAACACCAATACAGCGTTTGATATAATTTTCTTTTTTATCAATCGGTCTTCCTTCATTTTCTGCCGGCCAGTTGAAGACAACACAGTCGCCACGTTTTACATCACCGAAACCGGGTAATCGATGGTAGCCGATCTTGATCCATTCCAGATATGATTTGCCGCCAACCAAAGGCATAGTGTGATGGGCAAAAGGAAAAGAAAGTGGTGTCATTGGAACACGTGCACCGTAACTTACTTTTGAAACAAACAGGAAGTCACCAACCATCAAAGACTTTTCCATTGATGGAGTAGGGATGGTATATGCTTCAATAAAGAAAGTTCTTATTATTGTTGCAGCAATTACAGCAAAAATAATTGCATCGATCCACTCGCGTGTTGCTGATTTTCTTTGTCCTGGTCTTGATTTAAGAAGGAACCAGACTCCTACAGTAAATATTCCGAATATGATATCCTTTATAAGATCCCAGTTGATTTTGAATCTGCTCATCGTTGTGTTTTGGTGGTTATTTTAGTGGTAAACTAAAACAATATTATGAATTTACTTTGATTTTTCTTCTAGTATCCTGATTGTTACCAAAATACGTTTTAATGGGCTTTTTATTTGTTAAGTCGGTGTTAAACATTACTAAAGTGCATTTAATTCACTTGACCTATTACAGTTGAAGCAAATCTTTCATTGTATAGACTCCTTTTTTTCCTTGCAACCACTCTGCAGCAGTCAATGCACCGATTGCAAAACCTTGTCTGCTCAATGCTTTGTGTACGATTTCAATTTCATCGACATCAGAAAAATACTTTATGATATGTGTTCCGGGAATTTCATCTTCACGTGTAGAGAAGATCGGTAATTCACCTTCGGTTTCTGCACCCATATTTACACTTTCATCTGTTTTATAATTCACCCAGTGCTTCACTCTGTCAATATTTTCAATTACGTCCTGAGCCAGCGTGATTGCAGTTCCACTTGGAGAATCCAGTTTTTCAAGATGGTGACTTTCATGGATCAGTACCTCGTCGTATTGTGTTTGTGAATTCATCAACTGGGCAAGTTTTTTATTGAGCTCAAAAAACAAGTTTACACCAATGCTGTAATTGGTAGCATAAAAAAATGATCCGGAAGATTCTTTGCAGTCTTTCGAAATTGAATCCAACTGATCATACCAGCCTGTAGTCCCACATACAACAGGAACTCCGGCCTTAAAACATTTTCTGATATTTTCAGCAGCTGAATCCGGACGTGAAAATTCTATTGCCACATCTGCGCCTTTGAGATCTCCTGTATCAATGTATTTTGAATTGTTCACATCAACACGCAAAACGATCTGATGCCCTCTTTTTAATGCTATTTGCTCAATGGTCTTGCCCATTTTACCGTATCCTATCAATGCAATTTTCATGTCTTCTGGTCTTTGGAATTTCTGGTTCTATCTGAATGTAAAAGTTAGTTGTAATCCTGCCTGCATGCTTCTCCCCGGTGCCTGAAAAAGGGTAGGAGCAGTGTGCATGGTGAGGTCATCGCTTATATCAAAATCCATCAACTGGGAATCGACATAAGCATCAATAATATTAAGTGTATAAAGAACTCCTGTTAAGATATAACTCAGGTCACGGTTTCTTCTGTAAAAATCTTTTCTCACAGTAAGATCTGCATCGCTGAACCTTGGAAACTGATCGATCGTTGTTGAATCATTATCGTTTCTGATGATCAAGGCATTTTTGTATTTCTTGAATTCGGTATTGTTGGTACTGATGAAATAATAAAGTGTTCCAAATCCGGCATAGAGGATCGGAAGCTTCCAGTATTTTTTATTGTAGGCCTGGCCCAGGCCGGGTACAACTGCAGAGAACAATGCGGCTCTGTTTGCCCGTTGTTTTGCATTAAAACTGATTGAATCCTTCTGTTCGACTTGTCCATTTGAAAATGAGGCAAGCGACAAAAAAATAAAAGTTAAAAAGAGAAATTTGACAATGGTCGATTTCATCGGCAATTGACCGCTGATCAGTAATTAAGTAATTCCAGAACGCGATTCAGATCTTCATCGTTCTGAAAAGGGATAACAATTTTCCCGCTTCCATTATTTGCTCTTTGCAACTGGATCTTAGAGCCGAAATGGCTGGTCAGTATATTCTGTATTTTACTGAACTCGAAGGAAAGCTGATCTTTCATCTCCTCCTTTTTCTTTTTGATCGTTGATTTATTTCCTGTCTCCCTTGCAAGTAATTCTACATCTCGAACACTTAGATTCTTGTTCAGGATTTCCCTGAAGATGTATAGCTGTTTGTCAATATCATCAACTCCCAGTATTGCCCGGGCATGCCCCATAGAAATTTTTCCATCTCTGACGGATGCCTGTATATCGGGCGGTAATTTTAACAAGCGTAAAAAATTTGTAACCGTACTTCTGTTTTTTCCCAATCGCTCACTGAGTTCCTCCTGTGTCAGTCCACATTCATCGATCAGACGCTTGTAGCTCAATGCTACTTCGAGAGCATTCAGATCTTCCCGCTGTATATTCTCAACGATTGCCATCTCCAGCATTCCCTGGTCATTGGCAACCCTGATGTATGCAGGAATTGTTTTCAATCCAGCAAGCTTAGAGGCTTTATAACGACGTTCACCGGAAATGATCTGATACTTGTCGTATCCCAGTTTACGTACGGTGATCGGTTGAATGATCCCTTGTTCTTTGATCGATACTGAAAGTTCGCTTAAAGATGTATCGTCAAAATCTACACGTGGTTGAAATGGATTTGGTTCGATCTGTTCCAGTGGAATCTGAGCAATAGACCCTACAACACCACCGGTAGCAGCAGGATTTACATTTGATGTAACATCGGTATCGGAACTTTCCAGTAATGCACTCAATCCTTTTCCGAGTGCGCTCTTCTTAATTGTCATCAGTTACAGCAATTTTTTTATCCGCTTCTTTGATCTTCGTCAGGTTATTTTTCTGAAGGATCTCGCGGGCAAGATTTAAATAATTCACAGAGCCTTTACTGCTGGCATCATGCATAATAATTGTTTGTCCGAAACTCGGAGCTTCACCTAATTTTGTATTTCTCTGTATGATGGTGTCGAAAACCATTTGCTGGAAATGTGTTTTCACTTCTTCTACGACCTGGTTCGATAACCTCAGACGACTATCATACATGGTCAACAGAATTCCTTCTATTGCTAATTCTGCATTGAGACGACTTTGAACGATCTTGATCGTATTCAGTAATTTTCCCAATCCTTCCAGGGCAAAATATTCACATTGTACCGGTATGATCACTGAATCGGCAGCTGTAAGAGCATTGATTGTGACCAGACCAAGTGAAGGTGAACAATCGATAATTATAAAATCATATTCAGATCTTATTTTCTCGAGTACATCTTTCATTTTTCTCTCACGTTGAGAGAGGTTGATCATTTCAATCTCGGCACCTACCAGATCAATATGAGAAGGAAGCAAATATAAATTAGGTGTTTCTGTCTGGAGAATGATATCCTTCGGATCGGCCTCATTGATGATACACTCATAGATGCTGGTCTTTATCGTACGCGGATCAAAACCTACTCCGGATGTAGCATTAGCTTGTGGATCGCTGTCAATCAATAAGGTTTTATATTCCAGCACGGCCAGACTCGCAGCAAGATTCATTGCCGTTGTCGTTTTTCCAACCCCGCCTTTTTGATTGGCAATTGCTATGATTTTTCCCATAGGATTTATTTTTTGTTAATCAGATTTCTCTTGTTTCACCAACGGATAATAAGAACAATTCTTTTCCGCTGAGTTCAAATTTTGTTTTTGCTTCTTTTGCATCGATCTTGATATGACCGAAAGTGTCGTAATGCATACCGATCACTTTATCGCATCGAACGAAATCAGAAGCAATGACTGCATTGTCAATTCCCATTGTGAAATTGTTTCCTATCGGGAGAAAGGTATAATGCATCTTTTTGAAATCGCCGATTAATTTCATGTCGAGATGAAGTGCAGTATCGCCTGCATAGTAGAAATTGAAACTTTCGCTTTCTAACAGGAAGCCCATTGGATTTCCTCCATAGGAGCCATCCGGCAAAGAACTGGAATGAACAGCATTTACACACTTGATCTTCCCAAAATCAAAAATCCAGTGACCTCCGGTGTTCATTGCATGTGTATTGGTGATACCTTCTTTTTTCACCCATTCAATGATCTCATAATTCGAAACTACAACAGCATTGGTTTGCCGTGCAATTTCAATCAGGTCAGCTACGTGGTCCCAATGTCCATGTGTCACAAGGATATAATCTGCCTTAATAGACTTCACATCGATGGAAGCTGCAAGGGGGTTGGGCCGGATGAATGGGTCGAATAAAATTCTTTTCCCGCTTATTTCAACTAAAAAGCAGGAATGACCATAATATGTTAATACCATAATTGTTACACAAAATGCAAAAATAAGGGATTTATCTGCCTGAATCACTCTAAAGTTACAAACAATTTTACCCTTGTTGCATTTACTTTTTGGTAACTTATTCAGGAAATTACTTGACAATTAAACCTGGTTGAAGCAGCATCTTGGACTATTCTAACATTGGTAATTTTGGTGTTCTGTTAAAAAGATTTCATAGTTCGTTTTTTCTTCTTTAGTGTCTGATTTTAAGCTAATTAAGAGTGGTTTGTTCAATTACTTTAAAAGGACTTGCCAGCATTCTCTAAATTAATCTGTTACGCTTTTTGCACATATAAATATTTTTCTATTTTTGTCACGTTCCAATTTAACTAAACCAGAATAAGCTATTATGTCAGAGCATAACAATCAACGTGAAGAGGTTTTTTCGAAATCAGTACGTGCCGGAAAACGGACCTACTTTTTTGATGTAAAAAGCACGAAAGCAAATGACTATTATCTTACGATCACGGAAAGTAAAAAACGTCTCGGAAATGATGGAACTCCTTTTTATGAAAAACATAAGATCTTCCTTTACCGAGAAGACTTCGAGAAATTTTTAGATGGAATGAATGAGGCTTTTGATAAAGTTCATTCAATGAAAGGAAATGAGCCTGTCAGTTATAATCATGACCATACGAATTACAATGAGTCAGATGATTCTGCAGCGCCTGATCAGAATACTACATCGTATAGTGATGTAAATTTTGATGACCTGGGTAAATAGGACCGGGATTTTGACCGGGATTTTGACCGGGATTTTTAAATGATTTCTGGATTACCTGGATTTTGAGGTAGGCCGGTAATTCATCAATCAATTATATCCAGATATTTTTTTCATCACAGATCATTTTCCTGATAATCCATTAATCCATTAATCCATTACATCCATGTTTTTTTTTAGCACATTCAATTTCCGGGTAATCCATAAATGCATTAAATCCCGGTTACATCCTGGTAAATTGTCCGCTAAACTTCTCTTTCAGAAATTCTCCTGTTGCTGATTCTTTACACTTTGAAAGATCTTCCGGTGTCCCTTCGAAAATAATATGTCCACCGTTTTCACCACCTTCCGGACCAAGATCAATGGCCCAGTCTGCACACTTGATCACTTCTGAGTTGTGTTCGATCACCAGAATCGTATTTCCCTGATCAAGTAACATGTCAAATGCTTTCAGCAATTTTTTGATATCGTGGAAATGTAATCCTGTCGTTGGTTCATCGAAAATAAATAGGGTATGAGAGTGATTGTTCCCCTTCTGCAGAAAGGAAGCAAGCTTGATGCGCTGTGCTTCACCACCGGAAAGTGTACTGGATGATTGTCCGAGCCGGACATATCCCAGTCCAACATCAGCAAGTGGTTTTAATTTTGCAGCGATCTTCGCATCGTTATTAAATGACTTGATCGGTGAACTGAAAAAGTCAATTGCTTCATCGACGGTCATATTTAAAACGTCTGCGATATTTACTCCTTTGTATTCTACATCGAGTATTTCCTGTTTGAATCTTTTTCCATGACAACTTTCACAAACCAGATGTATATCGGCCATGAACTGCATCTCAATTGTAACTTCACCTTCTCCTTCACATACATCACAACGACCGCCCTCTACATTGAAAGAAAAATGACTCGGTTTGTATTTCCGTGATCGTGACAATGGAAGATCTGAAAATAATGCGCGGATCTCATCATATGCCTTTACATATGTTACAGGATTCGAACGCGATGATTTGCCGATCGGATTCTGATCGACAAATTCTACTGCAGAAAGCTTGTTGTAATCGCCACTGATCTTGTCGAATGCTCCGGTTTGTTCACCGAATCCACCATGGATTTTTTTCAGCGCCGGGTAGATCACTTTTTTAACCAAAGATGTTTTACCACTTCCGCTCACTCCGGTCACAACTGTCATAACACCGAGTGGAATTTTTGTAGTAATATTTTTCAGATTGTTTTCGCGTGCGCCTTCAATTCTGAAAAAACTGGTAGAGATCCTGCGCTTATAGGGTAGAGGAATACTTTCTCTACCACTTAAATATTTTCCGGTATACCCATGATTGTCTTTCAGGATCTCTTCAAATGTCCCCTGAAATATTAATTCACCGCCATTGCGGCCGGCATCCGGACCGATATCGATAAGTTGATCTGCAGCTTTCATGATCTCTTCTTCGTGTTCCACAATGATCAATGTATTGCCAACATCACGAAGTGATTGAAGAACTTTTATCAGACGATGTGTATCTTTTGGATGTAAGCCGATACTTGGCTCGTCAAGAATGTACATTGAGCCAACCAGACTGCTTCCTAATGAAGTAGCGAGATTTATTCTCTGGGATTCACCACCTGATAATGTATTTGAAAGACGATTCATGGTAAGGTATCCTAAACCGACATCACTTAAAAACTGTAACCGGTTGGTGATCTCGACCAGAATCCGTTTTGCAACTTTCGCTTCATATTCGGTCAGTTCAAGTTTGGAGAAGAATTCTCTGCTCTTACTTACCGGCATCAATACAACGTCTGTGATCGATTTACCGCCGATCTTAACAAAGTTTGCATCATGACGAAGCCGGGTCCCTCGGCAATCCGGACAGACTGTTTTACCACGGTAGCGTGACAGCATCACACGGTATTGAATTTTGTAAGTTTGTGTTTCAACCCATTTGAAAAATTCATTCAGTCCTGCGAAATAGGAATTACCTGTCCACAATAATTGTCTTTCTTCAGGAGTCAACTGATAGATCGGTCTGTGAATAGGGAAATCGAACTTGTATGCTTTTTTTATCAATGCATCATTCCATTCTTTCATTTTCTCTCCACGCCAGCATACTATTGCGTTTTCATAAACAGAAAGTGACTTATCGGGGATAACGAGATCTTCATCAATTCCGATTATGGAGCCAAAACCTTCACAACGTTTACACGCACCGAATGGATTGTTGAAACTGAAGAGTTGTGTGCTGGGTTCTTCAAACATCATTCCGTCAGCCTCATACCGATTGTTGAATGGAACGGAGATGTTTTTTTTATCGTCAGGAATTAAAACAGAACATTCCCCATGACCTTCGAAAAAAGCAGTCTGGATCGAATCGCTCATCCGTGAAAGATTTGCTTCATCGTCAGCATTGGTAACACTCAGTCGATCGATAACGATCTGGATTGAAGAAGCAACAGGAACCGGTGTAATAGAATTCTCCTCTTCAGTTTCAGTTTTTTTCTTCTTTACAGTTTTTGTTTTTGCTTTAGAAACAACACTTGATCCACCAATACTTTTCAGAAGCTTCTCGTGTTCTTTATTGAGCAGTTCTTCGATCTTATATATCGTTTCAGCGATACTGACTCGGACAAAACCTTTCTGGATAAGGATGTTCAGGTCTTCTTCAAGGCTGCGACCGGGATGTAAGTAGAGGGGAGTCAGAATGTAGATCTTTGTTCCCTCATCCAATGACAGAATGTACTTTACGACATCTTCAACTGTTTGTCTTTTTACAACCGTTCCAGATACAGGAGAAATTGTTTTCCCGACCCGTGCAAAAAGCAGTTTTAAATAGTCGTAAATTTCAGTTGAGGTTCCTACTGTCGAACGGGGATTACGGGTATTGACCTTTTGCTCAATGGCTACAGCAGGAGAAATCCCTTTGATGTAATCCACATCCGGTTTATCCATTCTGCCGATAAATTGCCGTGCATAACTGCTCAGACTTTCAACATATCGTCTTTGGCCTTCGGCATATAAAGTGTCAAATGCCAGTGATGATTTTCCTGAACCTGATAATCCGGTAATGACAATGAATTTATTTCTGGGAATTGCTACGTCTATATTTTTTAAATTATGTACCCGCGCTCCTTTAATAATAATGAATTTACGGGCATCTAATTGATCGATTTTTTGCATGGAATAGTGAGAATTTGCAAAGATAGGGGAAATTGATTTCGAATTTCGGATTTCGGAATTCGGATTGATTGTTAACGCAATCCTAATTCCGTCGTCCTAATTCCAAAATAGTTGACAAAATGCAGTATTAAGTGGTTTTTAGTGAAAAATTTGTGGACTTCTTTAAAAGTGACAGATTTCTGGAAAGGTTTATTAAACTTTTTCTTGCTTTTATCGATTTCAGTATATATATTTGTTCTATAGCGTTGAGTACACACGAAACGCGAGCCATCACATATACATTACATTTTTAAAAAAACAGGAGGAAAAACATAGCTAAAAATCTACTTTAAGAAATTTAATCTTATAAAGCAGAACAGCTATGGCAAAACTCACAGTGATGGACGATAAGGACCTTGTGCGTCTTTATCAAAACGGAAATCAACAGGCAATTACTGAATTAGTCAACCGTTATAAACAACGGATTTTCTCGACTATTTATTTCCTGGTCAAGAATCAGGAAATGGCTGAAGATCTTTTTCAGGAGACCTTCATTAAAATTATCTCAAGCTTAAGGAAAAATCATTACAGTGAACAAGGTAAATTCTTACCATGGGCGTTACGCATTGCACATAACCTTGTAATTGATCATTTCAGAAAAGTCAAACTCATGCCTATGCAGCATGATACTGAAGAATTCAGCATGTTCGATATTATTCCTGCCAACAGCAGAAATGCAGCCGAACAAATGATCTATGATGAGAAAATTGCAATGGTCAGGGGGCTTTTGGACAAATTACCTCATGAACAAAGAGAGGTTGTCATCCTTCGTCATTATGCAGGAATGTCGTTTAAAGAGATATCTAAAATGCTGGATATCAATATAAATACAGCTCTGGGCAGAATGCATTATGCAATCTTAAAAATGCGGGAAATGGTTGAATCAAGTCCGGTATCGTTAAAAGATTAAAAAAAAGTATGTCAAATTAAAATAAGGCTCAAGTGGTATCGTTCTAGCTGTATCTAAAAGATATAGCATGATCAAAACTACTACTTATTTAGACTTAATTAACTATGCATACAATGAGAGTGGTCTCATTGATGGTGATCGCACGCAACGTGCAATCGACGGAGATCCCAATTTGAAAAGTGAATATGATGAAATCTATAAGGTCATCAACACACTGGATTCTGTAAAAGCACCACAAGTACCCGAAAGATGCATTGAAAAGATCCTTCTGTTCTGCTAAATCAGAGGTAAATAAAAAAGACAGCCTGTCATTGACGGGCTGTCTTTTTTGTTCTCTCTAACCTTTTTTCTGTTGTCAATGCATAGGCACGTGCGTTTTTGATTTATGAGTACAATGTATGTCCGCACCACTGCCATATCAATTTTTTTAGCCCATTATCTTACATTCAATGGTGAAAGATATATTGTACATGGTAAAAACGCAGATTCTGAAAAAGTTTAATGAGTTTATTAGGTTTAAGATGTTACGAACCCTGCCTTAAACTTTTTTGACCCTTTAAACCAATAAAGTTTTCTCCTTACATTTAACACCATGACCAAAAAGGAGCTTTTCAAAAATGTGATCGACTATTTTGAAAGAGAAATGCCCTTTGCAGAAACTGAGTTGCAGTATAAGAACCCGTATCAATTACTGGTTGCTGTCATTCTTTCTGCTCAATGCACTGATAAGCGTGTGAATGAAACAACACCGGAATTATTTAAAAAATTTCCTAATGCAAGAGCAATGGCTTTGGCCTTGCCGGAAGATATTCTGCCATACATAAAAAGTATCAGTTATCCGAACAATAAGGCAAAACATCTGTCCGGTATGGCAAAAATGCTGGTGAATGAGTTTAAAAATAATGTTCCATCTGATATTGAAGAATTACAGAAATTACCGGGTGTAGGAAGAAAGACAGCGAATGTAATTGCTTCAGTTGTATTTGAAAAGGCTGCAATGGCAGTCGATACACATGTGTTTCGTGTTTCTGCAAGAATTGGTTTAACGACTAATGCGAAAACTCCTTTGCAGGCTGAACAGCAATTAGTAAAGTATATACCTGAGTCAAAAATTGCCAGAGCTCATCATTGGTTGATCTTGCATGGCAGATATGTATGCATAGCAAGAAAACCAAAGTGTGAAATTTGCGGGTTAACAGAATTTTGTAAATACTTTCAAAAGAATTTGAGGAATAGTAGTAAATTTGCAAGCCTTCAGACGGGGAGAAGTAATTAGTATCCGTCATGAAGTTTTCGGACTTCACAAAAGCAGAATAAGATTTAATCTCTAACTGAAAATAATTTATAGTAAATATTTAAAATAATAAAAACATATGATCAGATCAGCAACAGCAAACTGGAAAGGTACCGGTAAAGAAGGAAAAGGAACTATGTCTTCAGCAAGTAAAGTACTTGACAATGCACAGTATTCCTATGGCACCCGTTTTGAAAATGGAATCGGTACAAATCCTGAAGAATTAGTAGGAGCAGCGCATGCAGGATGTTTCTCCATGAAATTAAGTTTTGTATTGACAGCAGCTAATTTCCCGCCTGAAAATATCGATACAAAATGCGACATCACTTTCGAAGGTGGAGTAGTATCGAAATCAGCTTTACATGTTACAGCAAAAGTACCGGGAATCACGAATGAAAAATTTCAGGAATTGGCTGCAGATGCAAAAGCAAATTGTCCTATTTCCAAATTACTCAATGCAGAAATTACCTTAGAAGCTAAATTAGCTTAATTGTTTCTGATTAGGATTAACAAAAAAGGTTCTTGAATTTTCCGCCTTTAGTTTTGGAAAGTTCAAGAACCTTTTTGTGCTTCAGATAAAAAGTTTTATGCTGCAGCTCTAATTTTTTCATCTTAAGAATATATCCTTCAACTAAATTAAAATATTTTCTTCAATTTTAATTTTTTGAGATCGTAATGAGTGATCTTAGTAATACTGTCTTTCTGCTTTTGATAGTCATGCCAGAAACCGTCTCTTACCATCTCAAATTGAGTTGCCGAAGCAATCCAGTTAGCAAAAGGGAAATCACTGAATAGTTCAAATGTTCCGTCTATCTTTGAAACAGTAGTAGCTGTTCGACTCCAGTCAGCACTCCATCCCAAGATAACAGCTCCTTCAATAGGATTCTCGTTTTCATCTACAATTTTTCCGAAGATGCGATGATCTTTATATCCTGAAAGATTGTAGTAATTATCAAGTTTGATACAATTGGTTTTATTTCTGACAGGTTTATATTCTCTGAATATTTTTTCAGCAGGTTTTGGAGTACCAAAAATCACATGACCATTGTTAGTAGTTGTAGTTCCATGCCAGTTTACAATTCCCATGTAATCGGAATGATATGAGCCCCAGGTAACATCCTTGTATTGCCACCACGAATATCCGACACCGCCACAGTTACAAACCTGTTCTAATGTTTGTTTTGCAAATCTGCTTTGATCTTCATACGTGACAGAATCATTATTGGAAGGAAATGATGTTTCTCCTATGATCCAGGGTTTCTTAACGTATTTTCCATACCAGTAGATTTCATTCATTACCTGGTTGGGTTCGTATTCATATGGATGAAAAGAAATAAAATCAACATTCAGAATGTTGGGATCCCATTCAAAGACCTCTCCAATGCCCGTTAATCCAATAGTTGTTAACTGATACGGAGCATACTTATGGATAAAATTCTCCCACCTCTTCGTGATCTTGTATATTTCTGTTTTTGTACGGTCTATTCTATGAAAATAAACTGGCTCATTGAACAGATCATAAGCCATAATTGTTGGTTCGTTTTTAAAGTGTGTCATTACTTCTTTAAAAAAGAGTTTTGGTCCTTTAGCATCTTCCTGGAGCTTCACTAAGAAAATAATTTTCAGTCCGACATTTTTCGCAAGAGCTACAAGCTCATCAATTGCTTTCAGATATTTTACATAAGTTATTCCATCTTTAAAAGTAATTCGTGAGGTGTCATTAGAACTATGGATTGTATTAATGTAAAACCATTCATTCACGCCAGGCTCTCTCTTAACCTCACCAATGTTCGTAAAGCGGACAGTATTGAACCCCATCTGCTTTATCATTTCAAGATCTGCTTTCAGGATCTTTAAACTTGAATCTTTGTCAAATAATTCCTTCTTAGCCATAGGTCCGTATTCTGGAAATGGACTTG
>JBMQEM010000148.1:0-18398 GCA_049363815.1 Bacteroidota bacterium | reverse complement strand
ATTCGGAGGAATTATGGAAGATACAGATGAGTTCAACGCTCCTGAATTCAGAATGTCAATTGATGTGGTTTGAGAACACGCATTCGCATCTGAAACAACAACTGAATAATTTCCAGCAGACAACCCAGTGATCAGATTCGTTCCGCTAATACCATTTGACCAGTTGTAGGAATATGGTCCTACTCCTCCGCTGACATTTACAGTAGCACTTCCATTGGCCACAGAACAAGTACCATCAATTGCAGATGAAGTAATATTTAAAGGCGCAGGTTCTGAAATCAGGATTGACGTATTTGCAGTACAACCGTTCACATCAGTAATGCGCACAGAATAAATCCCCGCACTCAACTGTGTTACAGAGTTTGCACTTCCAACATTTGGAGTCCAGGCATAATTAAACGGTGCGGTTCCGCTGCTCACATTGACAAGTGCTTCACCATTGTTTCCACCATTGCAGGTCACATTGGTGACTGAGCCGATAGCTGCAACGGGCGAAGCAAAACCAATGACCGATGAGTTCATTACAGAAGTACACCCGTTTGCATCAGTAACAGTCACTGAATAGTTTCCTGCTGATAAATTATAATAGGAAGATGAATTACCATTTCCCGGTGTCCAGTGATAAGTATAGGGTGAAACACCGCCCGTTACTCCGGCATCAATGCTTCCATTGTTATTACCGCAATAAGCAGGATTGGCAGTAGTTGAGATGAGAATTCCTGCAGGCTGATTAATTGAAACAGTTGATGAAGTGGTACAACCATTTCCGTCTGTTATTAGCGCATTGTATGAGCCGGCCGATAAATTATTTGCATTTGAATTTACAGATTGATCATGAGCCCATAAGTACTGATACGGAATCGTTCCACCACTTACTGTGATACTTGCTGATCCTGAGTTTCCGCCAAAACAATTCACATCGGTTGTGATAGCAGATGAAAGTAATTCTGACGGTTGTGATATTGTGAGTGGAACTACAGATGTACAATTATTCCCATCCGTAACTGTAACGCTATAGATTCCTGCCGATAAATTTGATACAGAAGGCGCATTATCAGGTGAACAAGTCCAGGTATACGAGAATGGCGAAGTTCCGCCAGTAATTGATAAAGCTGCGCTTCCATTCGAACCACCAAAACAGCGGACATCCTGAATCGAATTAACAGAAGCCAGAGGTCCTGCTATATCATTCACAATAATATTATGTGTCATTGTACAAGAAGCGGCATCAGTTACAATTACCTGATAGTTTCCGGCAGAAATATTACTCAATGTATTTGTAAAATTCGTTGAATGAGAAGGCCACGAATAGGTATATGGACCTGAACCTCCATTCACCAATACACTAGCAGATCCATTTGAATTTCCGCAGGTAGTAGCCGCAACAGTTGAATTGACCTGTATTTGTGTTGGTTCGCTAACAATTGCATCGGCAACAGAAGTACATCCGTGTGAGTCGGTAACTACTGCACTGTAAAGACCGGCTTGAACGTTTTCCAGAATAGAATCAGTATCTGCTTGTCCGAGCCATTGATATGTATAGGGTGGAATTCCACCATTTACTGTTACAATTGCCTGTCCTGTATTTGAACCATAACAGACAGCCGCTTGAGTTGAAGAAGTACTGACTAATATTTGTGGTGGCTGATTAACGATCACATTTGTTATTGCAATACAATTATTCGCATCAGTTACGGTTACATCATAATGGCCGTTGGTTAACCCGGTTGCACTTGCTGAAGTGGAAACTCCCGGTGACCACATGAACGAAAACGGTCCGGTACCACCGCTTACTGCAACGGTTGCTGTTGCATTTGCTTCACCGAAACAGTTCGGCATTGCAATAGCAGAAACAGTAGCACTCATACCTCCGGAATTCTCGACATTGATCGAAGAAGTAATTGTACAACCATTCATATCATTTACAACAACACGATAAACGCCTGCTGACAAATTACTGATTGTATTTGTGCCATTCACACCATTTGACCAAGAATAACTGTATGGCGAAGTTCCTCCGGCTACACTTACCGATGCACTACCATTACTTGAAGCACATGTACCCATTGTAAAAGAAGGTGTAACAGCAAGATCGGAAGGTTGAGAAATTATAACAGGAGCTGTCGTTGTACATCCGTTTGCATCCGTAACCCTGACAGAATAAGTACCGGCACTCAGATTATTTGCTACGGCATTTGTTCCGCCGCTTGGAGACCATTGGTAATAATACGGACCTACTCCACTTGAAGCGAGAGCAGTTGCAGAGCCATTGGTTCCACCAAAACATGAAACGTTATTTGATGCAGAAACAGAAACTGCCGGCAAAGGTGTAGCACTGACCACTGCATTCATAGATGATGTACATCCATTTGCATCGGTTACTGTTACTGAATATGTTCCTGTTCCTATATTAGTATATTCGAATGATAAATAATTTCCGGGAATCCATCGGTAACTGTATGGCGAAACACCACCTGCGACTGTAGCCTGTACACTTCCATTGGTATTACCACATGTTGTCGGCGTTGAGCCCGTTGTCATGCTTAATGCCGGCGGTTGTGAAATTATAGTTGAAGCTGAGACAGTACATCCATTTGCATCTGTAATGACAGACTGATACGTACCTGCAGATAAGTTTGTGATCGAAGCTGAAGTACTTCCAGTTTGTGTCCAGAGATATTGATAAGAACCCGCCCCGCCTGAAACTGTTACGGATGCTGTTCCTGTGGTTCCATTATTACAACTGACATTTGTTGAATTGACAGTTGCATTTAATACCGGCGGCTGAGTGATTGTAAAAGGAACTGTGCTTGTACAATTGTTCGCATCAGTGACGATTACAGAATATACTCCTGCAGCAAGACCGGATACAGAACTGGTAGCCGAGCCGGCATTTGACCACGTATAGGTGAATGGACTCGTGCCTCCTGTCTGAATTACACTTGCAGTTCCATCAGAATTTCCGAAACAACGGACATTCTGCGTCGATGCTATCGATGCTACAGGTCCGGGAATATTTGAAACCGGAACAGCAACACTTTGTGTACAGCCATTTCCATCGGTGACGATTGCATTATAAGTGGCTGCAGAAAGACTTCCCAAATGTGAAGAGTTGACTCCGCTGAAGGCAGCCCAGTTATAATGGTAAGGACTGACACCACCACTCACGGTAAGATCAATTGTACCATTTGAATTTCCACAAGTCGATGACGTTGTGGAATTATTTACCACGACTACTGAAGGTTGATTAATGACGGTATTTGCAGTGGCAGTACAGCCTCTGGCATCAGTGATGATCACAGAATAATTTCCTGCACTAACATTATTCAAATTATTGTCAATGTCAGAAGTCCCCTGCCATTGATATGTATACGGAGCCAGTCCATTACTTGCAATGACAAGTGACGAGCCGTTATTTCCACCAAAGCATGAAACATCTGTCGTTGAAACAATAGACGCAACAGGCAATGGATTTGCAGCAACAGTAGCAGAATTAGTATGTGTACAACCAAATGCATCAGTAACTAAAACAGTATATGTTCCGGTTGCCAAACCAGTTGCTACTGATGTAGTCTGATTTCCCGGACTCCATAAGTAGGTATAAGGTCCGGTTCCTCCGGATGCAACGGCTGTTGCAGTACCATTATTATTTCCACATGAAGTTGCAACAGGAGTTGCATTTACACTAACCGGTGTAGGCTGAGTAAGCGTAACTGCTACTGTAGAAGAGCAACCTTTTGAATCGGTAACAGTTGCCTGATAAGTTCCGGCCGACATGTTACTGATGGTTTGTGAGGTTAAGTTTCCGGGAGTCCAGTTGAAAGTATACGGGCCGGTTCCACCGGAGGAGTTTACTGTTGCGCTTCCGGTATTGATACCGTTACAAACAAGGTTCGTTGATGAACTGATCACAGAATTGAGTACAGGAGGCTGCGTAATTGTTGCTGAAGCAGAAAGCGTACATCCATTCGCATCTGTAATGACACACTGATAATTTCCTGGGGAAAGATTGTTTATCGTTGCCGTATTTCCGAGTGAGGGAGTCCAAGTATATGTATACGGAGCAACACCTCCGCTCCTGCTTACCGAGATGGAACCATTATTTCTTCCGAAACAATTTACATTCGTAACAACAGGTGATGCAGTAATTGGTGGCGGAGCGAGTAAATTTCCGGATGCAGTTGTAGTACATCCGTACCTATCGGTTACAACGACTGAATAATTTCCAGATCCTAATCCGGAAATTGATGCTGTTGTATTTCCTCCCGGTGTCCATAAATACTGGTATGGAGAAGAACCGGTAATGTTCAATGAAGCCGATCCATTTCCCGGTACTGCACATGTTGCATTTACAGTAAGCAATGTTGCAGCTAATGGCGGTACTCTGATCGTATATGAATAGGTTTGAAATCCTGTATAAGGACAGTTATCATCCTGAACAGTTATAATAAATGAATAAGGTTGTGAACGTGCCTGTGCCATTGATGGCGTCCAGGTAAATGTTCCTACAGGATGCTGACCGGTAGTACTTGTAAATGCAGAACCCGGAATCGGACTAATGCATGTCATGGTCACATTCTGATTTGTATTTCCATCACCCGTTGTAATATTAAAGCTTAACGGCTTACCGGGACATGCAATGATATCATAGTTGGTTGTTCCATTCACGCCGGAAGCAGTTGGTAAAACATTGCTACATGCCTGAGTGTATACTTCCATGTCTCTGAGAACCGATCCGATCAATATACCGTTTCGATATTCCTTTACAAGAATTGTCATTACTCCTACTTCAAGTGCTGTTGGCGTGATAGCAATATCTCCTGAGTTATCCAATGTAATTGCCGGCGATGAAGTCAATGGACTTGATGCTGAATATCCCGGCTTAAAAGTAACATATGTATTTGCTGCTGACCGAGGAGTTACAAATGAGTAAACCAATGAATCTCCATCGACATCATAAGCACCATGGTTGTAGTGAAATGTCTGACCGACACAAAAGAAAGCGACAGGAATATTTGTAAATGTAGGTGCTGAATTATTTGGGACGACTAAATTATTAAGAGTTGCTTCAACGTAGGTTCCGGGAACACCGCTGCAATTGTTCGGAGTATAAGATAAAGTTGTGATCGCACAATTTCTGCAGCAAATAGCATAGCCAAAAATCCAGTCATTACAATTAGCCGGCAGGGTTACATTTCCGGTATATTCATATTTTTGAATTCCAGCTAATGTTCCACCACGACAGGTAGTTACGGCAGTACTGCAGGTATGGGAAATTTCCTGGCCGGTTCCGGGCACACGGGTCAGATTTACTGACAAATTACGGGCACAACTTACAGATGAATAGGTCACTGCCGCTGTATTGGGGGCAGCAATACCAGCACAATCCCTGTACAGAGTAAGCGAGAGCTGATAGGTGTTTCCACTGACCCATTTATAGGTAATATCTGCACCGCTGATATGGGTTGCCAATGCAGCGAATGGATTGAGCATCATCAAAGCGAACAACCTGAGAAAGATCATCCGTTTGACGAAAACATCCAAAAATCGCCTTAAAAACGTTTTTTTCATTGTTTTTTCGTGTGTGAAAAAGATGTGGGCACTTTTTAGGTGCTATTCCTAAAACGGTTTTTGAAAAACGAAGTTGATTGAAAATGAGGGGGATGCTTACAGTGGGATTTCGGGGATCGGAGGACAAAGTGGAATGAAGGGAATGAAGTGGAATGAAGTGGAATGAAGTGGAATGAAGGGGACGGAAGGGGACGGAAGGGAAATGAAGTGGAATGAAGTGGAATGAAGTGGAATGAAGGGAATGAAGGGAAATGAAGGGAATGAAGAGGAATGAAGGCAGTGAAGGCAGTGAAGGCAGTGAAGTGGAATGAAGTGAAGAAGAAAATATAAATAAAAAGAATAAAAACAGAATAATGATTGAATGAAATTAAATAGCTATTACAACTTATACCATTTACAATTAGCTCGCGTCAAAATTTAACTCCGCTTCACTTTACTTCATTTCACTTCTTTATACTTCTTTTCACTTCATTTCACTTCTTTATACTTCTTTTCACTTCATTCCACTTCATTTTACTTCATTTTACTTCATTCTTTTAAAGTTTACTATAAAAAAAGCCCTGTCGTAACAGAGCTTGCATTCTCATCAGCGGAATTTCAAAACTCCCACATATCATGTTCGAAATTTGTTATTTCTTCTTTTACTCGTTCTGATTCAATTAATGCGCTTACCCCTTGAGTGTAATCTGATATTCTTCTGTCATACACATTTGATTCTTTGTAAACATAACTTCCGAATAGTCGCTTTTGAAATACGTCATCGTAAGACAAGCGTTGTGCATTATTGCCTGAATTAAAAATCTCACTCTTGGAAAACAAATTCCGGGCTTCAGGATAATAGATCCAGAAGAGTGGGATCTTAATGTTTCCTTCTCTGATAGCGCCGGTTTCATCAACAGCGTATATCAGAGGTGCAATACCAACAATCCTGACTTCCATAACAGAACGTTGTTTGTCGAAGAACCAGTCTTCCTTTACTCTATAAGCAATTACTTTATCGCGCGAAAATTCTGTTTGTATTACAGAAGGTTGTTCATCATAGGGTGGTTCAGGATTCGGCATCATCACAGTATCTATTCTGGCTCCACCTCTGCTCAGTATTTCTTTCAACGTTATTGCTCTTGTGAATTCATCATCTTCATAACCATAAGCGATCAATGAGTCTTCTTCAATAGCATCCATGATCACATCGATCAGATTTTTTCTGTCGGTGGTTTGTTTGCTCGGAGGATACTTAAAAGTAAGATTCATCTTTTCATTCAGATCGATCACTCTCCAGACACGTTTTGACCACATGGCATCTGCTTCTCTTAATACTGCATACTTAGAATACTCACTATTCTTAGTGTCCTCCTTTTTAAAAGTTCCTCCGATAATTGATTCCTGCGAAAACACTTCAGTGTTAAACACTGCACAAAACAATAGCAAAGAAATAACTGTTCTCATGGTTGTTTGGTTTTAGGTACATGCTAAACGTTGAACAGAGGGCTTTATCTAAAAAGGTCAAAGGTCATGTTTCTGATATCCAATTGTGCTTTCGATGTCAAAAAAAGCAATGTGTTTAAAGAGTACGCCCCTAAAGGTGCTTAACGCTCTTATATGGTTCTTGTATTACCAAGAGTTTGACCCTAACGGGCCTGACAATCTATAAAGAACAACGAATATTTCATTCATCTTACCTAAGTGACATAAAACATTTGCTGACGACAATAAAAGGCTAACTTGAAAAAATACTTTGATAAATAATCTCAAGCCAACAGATCGAAATATTATTCTTTTGTTTTTTTCTTTTAAGTTGACGTCTATGCGATAGCTATCGGGACTCAATGAGAACATAGAATGGATGGTATTTAAATTGAAAAATATTTTTACAAACAAGTATGCAGGTGTGACCTCTGAACTCTGACCTTTGACCTAACATAAACTTCTACTCATAAAAAAAGCCCTGCCGAAGCAGAGCTTTTGTATTCTCATCAAGCAGAAGTTTAAAACTCCCACATATCATGTTCAAAGTTGGTGATCTCGAGTTTGATCTTTTCAGATTCAAGGAGAGCACTCAAGCCTTGTTTGTAATCTTCAATACGACGATCGTATACGTTTGATTCTTTGTAGACGTAGCTTCCAAATAAACGCTTCTGGAAGATATCATCAAATGTACGGCGTTCGGCATCGTTCTCTCTGTTGAAGACTTCGCTGTTTGCAAACAGACGGCGTGCTTCAGGATAGTAGATCCAGAATAATGGGATCTTGATATTTCCTTCACGAACTGCACCTGTTTCATCAACAGCATAGATCAATGGAGCAAGACCGATGATGCGAACATCAATTACTGAACGTTGCTTATCAAAGAACCAATCTTCTTTTACGCGGAATCCGATTACTTTATCGCGTGAGAATTCACGGGCGATGATCGTGTCGTATTCATCGTAGGGAGGATCCGGTCGTTGCATCTTTACAGTATCTGAACGTGATCCACCACGACCTTCAATTTCCTTTACGGTCAAAGGTTTTGTGAATTCATCGTCTTCGAAACTATAGGGAGTCAATGAGCCTTCTGAGATGGCATCCATCATCACATCCATAAGGTTCTTACGATCCTTAGTTTGTTTGCTTGAAGGATATTTCAACGGAAGGTTGATCTTTTCCTGTAGGTCGATCACTCTCCAAATCCGCTTTGACCACATAACATCGGCCTCGCGTAAGAATGGATAAGGGATCACCTGGCGCGTGATTGCAGTTTCTTTTACATAAACCGCATCAAGCACATCTTGTGAGAAGGCTGCAGTGCTAAGCATTGCAAACATGATCACAAATAAGATTCTGGCTTTCATGACTCCTGTATTTTTTATTATTGTATAGTAAATGCCATCGGCGAAAGGTTACGGGTCGATTGATCTGCCCCTGTAGCCATTTTTGCCTTGATGTATTCGATGAACACTTTATCACCTGCGCGCAATTTTGCAATTGCATCACGCATAGGTTGCGTCAACTGATTTCCTGTTGATTCGTATTCAATAAGATCTTTTCCTTTAGCGAAGATTGACATTTTGAATCCTGTGATCTTGAAGAATAATTCGAAATCGAAATTCTCAAGCTGAGGAATTAATGTTCCCGCTGCAAGCATACTCTTATTGATCGGACCACCTTTACTGTTAGAGATCGTAGCAACAGGATCAGGTACACGTTTAACACGATACTTGAATTCTCCCATTGGCATTTTCTTTCCACCGATCTCAGCTGTAACGTTGATCTTTGCTTCACCTACTGTTGTAACTGTAGCAATGTAATGACCGCCACCTGCTGCTGAATTTGGTTTCAAAGAACCACCCGCTCCTGCAATGCTTGGGAATACCTGATTATTGGAAACTCCCGGTACTGAAATAGCCATTGGGTTATCTACACCGATATAAAGTACATTCATTTTCTCAGCAGCAACTACTGAACTAGGTTTCTGAGCAACGTAAGAAGCTGAGAAATTGTATCCTTCATAACTTCCATCAGGTTTCTGAACACGGATCACTCCGTTCCATTTCTTTTCACCTTCTGAACTCGGACGATCTGAATATTTTGCATAACCGCCTTCAACCGGTAAAGCTGTCGGACTGCCACCTACTTTATCGTGCTTTACAGAATCCCAAGTTGCACCGATAAATACTTCGGGCACCATTGTAGATGATGTTGCTGATAAGAATACGTCAGCCTGATAATCACTACCGATCGTTACTACTGTACTGTTTGCAATAACTTTTGCAGCAAGTTTATCAAGTTTTACGATGTTACGATCTACTGATCCTAACAGATCATCGATGACCTGCGATTCGGCATTCCGTACATCCGACTGGAATTTTGTAAGCAAAGCAACAGTAGCTACAACGGGATTGTGATAGAAACTCACCAATTCCCAGGTACCTTTACCGTCTTCCTTTTTAACAGGATCTTTTGTGCTTAACAAATTGTCCATTCTTTTCTGATAATCTGCTTCAGATCCTTTCGGAGCATTTGAAATGATCAATTTCTTGAACGCTTCAAGTTTATTACGAAGAACTACAGCCTCACCTTTTTTGCCCTGTGCATCATCGTCACCGATCATGATGTGCGTTGGTGTATCGTAATCTTCCTTATTTTCCATATCCGGTAATTTCGGAGTTGGAGCTCCTTCGTCAACCTTATCTGCTGTACGGATAAGTTTAACTTTCAGATCGTCTATAAATTTATTAAGGTCAGTTGCTCCTTTGCGAATATTCTGAGCCTGGTTATTTACGGCAGTATATTTTGCTGCGTCAATTTCCATTTGCTTGCTGAAGTATTCGTAAGTAGTCTGATTCTTCTTATCGATATTGTCTTTCGATAATTCCACACTTTCGTTGATAGTCACAAAGGCATTGATGACTTCCTTTGTAACGTTGAGGGCTAGAAGGGCCGTTAACACGAGATACATCATGTTAATCATCTTCTGCCTTGGGGAGAGTTTTCCGCCTGCCATGGTTTAAGTTCTGGTTTTCAGTTTAGGTTAGATAAAAATAGAGAACCGGATATTAACCACGAACGGTCATTGCAGAAAGCATATTTCCGTACACAGTGTTAAGTTGTGAAAGGTTTTTAGCCAACGTTGCAACTTCTTCGCGATATTTTTTAGTATCGTCAAGAGAAGAATTAAGATTCGACATCAATTCGTTAATACCTTCATAGAAACGAGCAGTTTGTTTAAGGTTTTCACTGCTGTCTTGTAACTGCAATTCATAAACTGCATTCAAGGCCGCAAGGTTTTTACCTGCTGAAACTACCTGATCTTTGTATACACGAACTTCTTCAGTTGAGTTTGATAAGTTTTCTACAGCCTGAGCTGCTTTTGTATATGAAGATGACATTTCACCTGCAGATTTCGCTGCCTGAGTTACATTCTTCACATAATCTTCTGTTGCTACACCTGCATCGCTCATGTCAGCTAATTTGCCTGTGTTTTCACCGAGTGTACGTAATCCATGACCAAGGCTTTCGATCAGTTCAGGACCGATCTTCGCATCTGCCATTAAACGATCTAATTGCTGAACAACAGGATCTGTTTTCTTACGACGTTCTTTTTTACCATGACTGTCTTCGTCTTCCATTCCTGCTAATTCAGGATATACTAATGTCCAATCCACATCTTCATGCGGTGGTTCAAAAGCTGAAAAGATAAAGATCACTGCTTCGGTACCTAAACCCAGAACCAGGAAAAATCCTGATGCCGGCCAGTGCTGGATTTTGAATAATGCACCGACGATTACGATGGCAGCCCCGATACCGTAAAGCTTCGCCATAAAATTCTTAAACTTCTTCCCTTGTGTTATTTCGGCAAGTCCCATAGTGTTGTTTAGATGAGTTGGTTAGTTAGACAATAATTGAATTATGATTGAGAGAGAATTAATTCTTAAACGTAAAAGCGAAAGATTAATTTTAATAATCCGCCTTATCGCGACCAAGGAAACTTTGTACACAACGGAAACCGATGTAACATTTCGATGTATCCTGATATTCATAAGTCCGTGTACCTGTCTGCAGGTAATAACCTACATCTTTCCAGGATCCTCCACGGATAACCTTACGTTTCAAAGCAGGCAGATCGCTTTCTTTTGCTTCATACTCATAGTTAGTACTGATATCATGAGAAAAACTATATGAAGATTCATCAAAAGCATTGCTTGTCCACTCGCTGACGTTACCCGCCATACAATACAGACCATAATCATTTGGCCAGTATGAAGTAGCTTTAACAGTGTAAACTCCACCGTCGTCCATGTAATTACCACGCATAGGCTTGAAGTTTCCTAGGAAACATCCACGACTATTACGGATATACGGACCTCCCCAAGGATATGGAGAAAGATCCAGTCCACCACGAGCTGCATATTCCCACTCAGCTTCTGACGGTAAACGGAAATCCTGTACAAATGCATTTCCATTTTCTTCCATGTAACTGTTCATCAACTGTGTTCTCCAAATTGCGAAAGCACGAGCTTGTTTCCAGTTTACGCCTACGACAGGATAATCATCATAAGCCGGATGCCAGAAATACATTTGAGTTAATGGATCATGGAATGAATATGTGTAATCATGTATCCATGCTAATGTATCCGGATAAACATTGATCACATCTTTCTTTATAAATACAGAACGGTCTCTCATCCCCTGATCACGGCTTTCACGCTGTGCAGCAAGTTTAAGATCGATCCAGTAGTATTCGAAATTCAATTTACGCGTATCTATTTCTTTACGACGATAGAAACGCTCTGTTTCAGGTAAGAAAAGTTCAGCAAGAGTTTCTTCATTTTGCTCATCATCCCATTTGATCTTTTCTCTCCAGTTGATACGCTCGCCGTATTCACCTTCGTCGATCAGATGTTCTCCACCAATCAAGCGGTGTGCTAATGAATCACGTACCCAGTACACAAACTGACGATATTCGTTGTTTGTGATCTCAGTATTATCCATGTAAAATGCAGGAATTGTAACTGTCTTCGCCTGAGCAGTTACTGCATACGGTACATCCTGATCACTTGGTCCCATGTTATAGGCACCTGCAGGAATGTAGACCATTCCAAAAGGATCGGCCTGGTACCATTTTTCGCGGTTAAGGACGCCTGTTAATTCACCTTTTCCTCCGCCACCGCAGCCGGCAAGCGTCATCAAAGCGATTATAAACAGAAAACCGACTTTTTTGTTCCCTAAGTTCTTGATATTCATCGTTGTTTATGAATAATACTTGTTTCGTTTTTACCTCAGATCTAAGAGTAAATATCGATCCATTATGATATAACCGTCTTGAACGACCGGATACACCATAGGTTGCATCAAATTTAAACTAAGACCAGACCCCTCTTTGTGCAATCTCTACAAGAATCTTACATTCCTGTGGAATTTGCGGTTTACTACCTTTACAGGCTTATAACAATACCCCAGCATGATCTCGTGTGTTCCGCTGCTATATGTTTTTATTTCTGAAGTAGTCAGATCGTAAGCGTAACCGAGTTTCAGATTAGGAATTAATTCTAATCCTGCCATCAATACTATTGCATCCTGTAAACGATATGATGCTCCAACCCAGTAACGGCTATTAATAAATAAGTTTGCATTTATATCGGCTTGTGTAGAAACAGCATCTGACTTCAACTGAACCATTGGTTTCAGTGTGAGAGAAGAAGTAAGATCTAAACTATAACCGGCCATGAGATAATAATGTCTTGCTAAGTTTGTAGTAATGTTATCGTATTTGATACTTCCTTCCTGTAAATGTCCGGACGATAAACCTACATATAATTTGTCTGTATTGTAATAAACACCAAATCCAAGATCGAATGTTGAACCACTAACGTTACCGGTAGGGATGTTATTGTCATTGGCATCGTTAAATACAAATTTAGATCCGTCCATCGACTTCTGGTGCATTCCGAAATCCACTCCCAGAGCGATTCTTCCTGAACCCAGATCAGCACGGTAAGCATAAGCTGCACGAACGTTCAGGTTCTTTTCAATTCCTAAACCATCCGCTGCATAGACTGTCAGACCAATACCGCCATGTAATAATTCAACGGGCATGTCTGCTGTTAATAACATCGTCTTGGGTTCGCCACCGAAACCTGTCCACTGGTTCCTGTAAAGTAATGTGCCACAAATAGCATCATTTGCACCGGCAAATCCCGGGTTGACACAAAGTTTGGTGAACATGTTCTGACTGAATTGAGGATCTTGCTGAGCAGATACCTTCAAAACAAGGAGTGAGAGGCAAAAAAAAGCAATCGTAAAATTTTTACGCATCTTGGAGAACAGTGTTTTTTGGCTTATGGGTTAGATTTACACCTTTTGGAGCGGGTAAAGTAATGAAAAATTAAATCTAAAAACAAAATTATTTTGAAGGCTCAATTGTTAATTTCTTTCATTTTGGAGGTTTAACGGGGAAGGCGGGGAATTGTTACCTGTAAATGAGGTCAAGGGTCAGAGCTTAAGGGTAAAGCGAGAAATGTAGATACCGGTTACTGGTATCACAGATTTTTATTTCCCGCAGAATTGCGCAGAAAGCGCAGAAAATCCGCAGAGATTTCTTTGAGATCGTTTAATTTACTTTTTAAATTGAAATTTCAAGATCGCACAAAAAAATCTGCAGCTATTATGCAACTTCTAAGAATCTGACATATGGAAATTTCCAGCAGGGATGATAGTAGTTTTTTTCTCCCGCAGATCTCGCAGATAAATCCGCAGATAAGGCGCAGATAGTATTCGTCGAAATTCTAACAGGTCGTTTTCTTGAAGTAATTGTAACTCAAGATCTGCGATTTTATCTGCGGATTTATCTGCGCGATCTGCGGGAAAAAACATACAGTATTTTAATTTTCGCAAAAATTTCTACGTCCTTTATACATATTCTGCGAAAGTCAGAAGGAAAAATTTTCTATCTCTGTGTTTTTACGAAACCGAAATCTTCTGAAAAGCCTGCCACCATCTTTCCGGCATTTCTTCACGAAGAGCGGTCTCGTAATCTTTGTAGGAACATGGAACAAGATGATGACGGGAATAACGGACTTTGTTAGCAGGATAAGGAACTTCCATCCACCATCTTTCACTCTTTGTACTTTTATAAAAAACAATTTCCTGATCGTCTTTTTTAAGAGGAACCCTGTACTTGACAAATCCTGTTTTACTTTTCAGCGGAACATCCTTTTTCCGATTGTAATATCCATCGATCAGATACCAGATCATCTGTGCAGCAAGATGCGAGGTCTGATCATGATTATCAAAAAGCGGATTGATCTCATAAATTCCAAACGAGGTCAGCTTGTCGCTCATTCCTGCATAGCGCACTATCCGACATGCTTCTTCTCCATAAAATCCATTTGGAGTTGCATTGCAATTTCCGGGAGCATCGCTTTGACGGATAGCAGTGATATCAAATGAAAGTATGTCTGCATTTCTTACAATCGGCTCGACCTCTTCCATATCAGACCGGACTTGTCCCAACCGGTAAGCATCAAAATACAAACGCTCCATCAATTCGATCTGATCGTTTCCTACAAAATATGTCTGATAACCGATGTTACTGAAATTGAAAAGAAAATTCGGCTCGTGCAGAACAATTTTTCCTAAATAAGAATTCGAGTTTATCTTTTCCTCTGTCGATCCAAGGTCAAATGATGCATCAACAGAAGCAATGTTCACTGTCTCTTCGAGTTTCTGATACGCTACATACTGTGCAAAAGTCAGATCCTGACTTCCGCCTAAAAGAACCGGTAACACACCTTCTTTTAATAACTCAACCATGATACTTGTTACAGCGGCATATGTATCAGAAAGAGTTTCCCCTACTCTCAAATTTCCAAGATCAACGATGGAGTACGGATAATCTGCAACCTTTAATGCATAAAATTTTTCCCTGATCATGTCAGGAGCCTGCGCACAGCCGTCATTGCGGACCGATCCGCGGTCTTCTTCCACACCGAAAATGGCAATATTCACTCCTTCATAAGAAGGAAACTTATCAACTTCAAGAAACCGCTTCACCACATTTCCTAGCGATGATTTCTGATCTTCGTAATTACCGAAACGAACTTTGTCGAGTGGGTCGAAGAAGATGCTGATGTCCATTTGGGTCTTTGTTTGATTAACAGGTTTTTAGTTACAGGCTACAGATTCAAAGTCCTGAACCTGAAACATGCAACCTGCAACTATTTAAAAGTCTTATTTCTTCTTTGCTGCTGCCTTCTTTTTAACAGCAACTTTCTTCTTTGCCGGTGCAGCTTTCTTTACCGGGGCTGATTTTTTAACAGGTGCTGATTTCTTTGCCGGAGCTGATTTCACAACGGGTGCCGGTGTTGCTGCTGCCTTTTTTGAAGCTGCAGCTTTTTTAGGCACAAACGCCTTTTTTGCAACAAAACCGCCTTTTTTCGCACCGAATCCGAAGCGACCTTTTTTGGACACCGGTGTACTTTCTGCTAAAGCGTGTATTTCTTCCAGGGTGAACGTTTTCGGGTCACGGTCTTTTGCAATCCTGATATTTCTGTCTTTATACTTTATATATGGTCCCCATCGTCCATTCAAAACCTGAATTTCCGGCTCGTCAGGAAATGACATGATCAATCGTTCAGCGTTTTGTTTCCGTTTTTCCTCTATCAACTCAACTGCTCGGTCATAAGTAATGGTATAGGGATCATCTTCTTTTTTCATAGAAACAAAAAAGTCGTTTAACCTTACATAGGGTCCAAACCTTCCGATCGCTACTACTACATCATGCTCTTCATACTGTCCAAGGTTACGGGGTAATTTGAAAAGTTCAATCGCTTCTTCAAAAGTGATCTGATCGAGACGTTGTTCTGCCCTTAGCTTTGCAAACTTCGGTTTATCTGTTTCATCAGGTGTTCCGATCTGAGCCATTGGTCCGAAACGGCCAATTCGCACCAGCAATGTTAATCCTGAAACCGGATCTTTTCCAAGAATACGTTCTCCTGATGCACGCTCTGATTCCTTTTCTGTTGTCTGAACAGTACCATGAAACGGTCCGTAAAACTCAGTGATCATTTTCTGCCACTTCAGTTCTCCATTTGCAATATCATCGAATTCTTTTTCTACATATGCAGTAAAATTGTAATCGAGGATCTGTTTGAAATTGACAACAAGAAAATCGTTTACAACCATTCCGATATCTGTCGGATATAATTTATTTTTTTCAGCACCTGTAATCTCTGTCTTCGTTTCATGAACGACTTTGTTATCGATCAAAGTCAAAACAGAATAAGAACGTTCTTTACCCATTCTTTCTTCTTTCGAAACATAGCCACGTTTCTGAACGGTGCTGATCGTCGGAGCATATGTGGAAGGAC
Source organism: Bacteroidota bacterium (assembly GCA_049363815.1). Lineage (GTDB taxonomy): Bacteria > Bacteroidota > Bacteroidia > AKYH767-A > 2013-40CM-41-45 > JADKIH01. The sequence continues at coordinate 1,980 of JBMQEM010000148.1, read as the reverse complement.
GTCCGATGCCAAGTTCTTCGAGTTTCTTTACTAAAGCAGCTTCTGTAAATCTGCTTGGCGGATAAGTGAATCTCTCAGTAGCTTTCGCTTCCTGAAGGATCAGTTTATCACCGATAGCCATTGCAGGAAGCAGACCTTCCTGTTCATCCGTGCTGTTTTCATCATCGGTTCCTTCCATGTAAACTTTCAGGAAACCATCAAACTTGATGACTTCACCATTGGCAACGAAATCTTCTGCGGTTTTTTTGGATGAAATAGTGATGACTGTTTTTTCCAGAACTGCATCTGCCATTTGCGAAGCGATGGTTCTTTTCCAGATCAGACTATACAACTTTTCTTCCCGCGGATCATTTCCCGCAGTTTCAATTGTAAAGTCAGTCGGACGAATTGCCTCATGGGCTTCCTGCGCAGAGGCAGTTTTGGTTTTATATTGCCGGCCATCATAATACTTTTCGCCGTAATTCTTTATGATCGCTGTCTTGGTAAAATCCAATGCATCCTGTGAAAGATTCACGGAATCCGTTCTCATATAAGTGATCTTACCGGCTTCATATAATTTCTGCGCCAGAATCATTGTTTGAGAAACGCTGTATCCTAATTTCCTTGCAGCTTCCTGTTGAAGTGTAGAAGTAGTAAAAGGTGCAGATGCTGAACGCTTTCCCGGTTTCACTTCAAGATTCTTTACACTAAAATCAGCACCGATACAATCCTGTAAGAATTTTTCAGCTTCCTCTTTTGTTTTGAATTTCTTCGGTAATTCCGCTTTGAATGTTTTACCATCCACTTCAAAGACTGCAGTGACACGATAAGAGGCTGTGATCGTAAATTCATCGATCTCTCTTTCGCGTTCAACGATCAGGCGGACGGCAACTGACTGAACACGGCCGGCAGAAAGTTGTGGCCGGATTTTCTTCCAGAGAACCGGAGATAATTCGAATCCAACAAGACGATCCAGAATTCTACGGGCTTGTTGAGCGTCCACAAGATTTTTATCGATCATTCTCGGATTCTTGATCGCTTCGGTAATTGCTTTTTTGGTGATCTCGTGGAATACGATTCGCTTTGTATTGTTCTTATTTAATTTGAGTGTTTCATATAAATGCCATGAAATTGCTTCTCCTTCACGGTCCTCATCGGTAGCGAGCCAGACCATTTCGGCTTTCTTACATAACTTTTTTAATTCGTCGATGACATTTTCCTTATCAGGACTGATCTCATATACAGGTTCGAAATTTTTCTCGACCTGTATTCCCATTCCGCTCTTCACAAGATCCCGAACGTGGCCGTAACTTGAACGAACTACGAAATCTTTTCCAAGATATCCTTCGATCGTTTTTGCTTTTGCCGGTGACTCAACTATTACTAAATTTTTTGCCATGTTTCTTTTTACAATGTGCGCAAATAAAAGAATTTATTTTTTAACAAAACGGGTGAACTTATTTTATCTCAATTATTTAACCTTAAAACATGCATATGAAAAGGGATTCAATGATTTCAATACTAAGAGATTACTTGTGTTAAAAAGTTCTTAAAAAAATTTCTGAAAAAATTTTTTGGGTAAAAATTCAGGAAAACAAAAAAAATGTCCTTTTATCTAACCAATTACTGCCGTTTAAAAAAAATCCGGTGCTGAATTTTACCATCAATAAAGAACACATTTTCAAATTACAAAATTGTCTGTATTCATAGGAGAAATTCTCGAGAATTCACTTTGAATTTTAGTAATTCACTTTTCAATAAATCAAGGTGAATAAGTGAGTACGGATCTTTCAGGTTATACATATTATATGTATCTCAAATCCGGTAGGGGGAAAATTAGCGGCAACTATTTTAAGTAACAGGATAGTAATGTAAATTATTTGAAACTTTAACTTTTCATCCTAAATCATTTTTACCAGAGAATAGAATTTCCGTTATATTACTTTAATGAGTAATGATCGCAATAGAACCGAAATGATCAAAGGACGTGGAGCGCAGCTC
>JBMQEM010000147.1:0-4671 GCA_049363815.1 Bacteroidota bacterium | reverse complement strand
GATGCTTCAATGTGTACCGATAAAATATCAGCACCTGCATCTTTGAATTGCTGAATGTAACGTTCAGGTTGCACGATCATCAGGTGAACATCCAACGGTTTCTTTGCATGTTTTTTCAATGCAGCGATCACCGGAAATCCAAACGAAATGTTCGGTACAAAAACACCGTCCATTACATCAACATGAAACCAATCGGCCTCACTGTTGTTGATCATTTCAATATCGCGTTGCAGATTTGCAAAATCCGCCGAAAGTACACTTGGAGCTACGATTACAGACATTTTTTTTATTTATATAGGTGTGAAATGAAGTGAAATATTAAATTAAGTGAAATGAAGTAGAAAGAAGTAAAATGAAGTGGAATATTGTCACCTGCAAATTTCTCTTTTCAATTCATTATACTTCTTTATCTTCATTCTACTTCTTTTCACTTCATTTTACTTCTTTTCACTTCATTCCACTTCATTCCACTTCTTTATACTTCATTTTACTTAATTTATTTCCCCGCATATTCCTTCAAGTACGCAAACCTCTCCGTAAGCTTCCCATCTTTCAAAATACACGCTCTGTCAATAATAGAATGGTCTGCATCACCGAACAATGATGGTAGTACTCTTTCGATCAGATGTTTGCCGAAACCATCTGATGCATCTCTGGGAAGTTCGCAAGGAAGATTGTCGACCGCCATAACAGTAATCGCTTCCTTGTCGAATGAACCGATGATCTCTTCTGTTAACGGATTATATCCATAGAATTTATCTTCTATCGTGGTCGCTCTGGTTGTTGAAGGAATACTTCCATCAATATCACACGTCACATCGGCAATGACACTGATGCGGAAATCCGGATCGCGCATTCTCTGCTTTGTGAAAAGTATATCTGCACGCGGATCCCAGAAGGTAGCATGGATCAACAGATCAGTGATAGATACAAAACTGTTCGGATCAGCGAAAGTACATCTGTAATTTTCGGGATTGTGATGAAAGTCGTAGCTGCTGAAGGGTGAATTGTCTTTCGCTTCAAAATAATCGTGCGAATGCAATTGCACATATACCGGTTCGCGGAAAGAATAATTCAGAAATTCATAAGGAGTGACCTTACGTAAATTCATGGCTCCCATTGTTTCACAAGCTCCATTGGCAACCCGGCCTCCGCCTGTGACAACAACTTTTATATTGGGTAAATTGACTTTGTCAAGTTCAGCAAACAATTCTTTTTTATCGTGACAAAGATGAGCAGGTTTGAGATCAAACATTTTGTATTTTAAACCATATGCCATGATGCCATTGTATGCTCCGACAATTCCTGCAAAACGTCCGAAACCAATGATACGATTGTCATTTTTGTCGACCAGACATTCATAATCGATCATCGTAATACCTTTTTCAATCATTGCTTGTAATAGCGAACGATTATGTGCCTGTTTCTTTATTGTATGCGAAAAGAACAGGTACTTTTTGTTGGGAATCAATTCCGATTTCGGCACCTCTTTTATTCCGATCAGGATATCGCAACCGGAGATATCTTCTTCTATTTTGACTCCTGCGGCTTTGTATTCTGCATCCGTAAATGACCGCCATTCACTCGGCTGTACGATCAATTCAACATCCGGATATTCCTTAGTAATCTGAACACACTGCTCCGGGGTAAAGGCAACACGCTTATCGTGAGGCACTTTCCCTTCTCTTATTATTCCAACTTTTAGCTTCTTCATATTATTTTCAACGGGGGCAAATGTAAACTTTCATTTCCGAATCCGAACAGAAAATTACCTTTGTACGGCTTTGTAAGCTGATTTTTAATGAAATCAGAGCAGAAAGCGCATCTCCACATGCTAAACCATTAATTATGAAAAAACTAGTACTATTATTCCTTCTGATTTCCGGAATCTGTAAGGCTCAGGAAGAATTGATCGTTCAGGAAATGGACAGGACATTTTCCATTGGAAATAAAAATGCATTTGTCATCGATATTCCTCAGGCACAACTGAAGAAAGTACAATCGAACTGGAAAACATATCTGAAACATCAGAGCCGGCGACCAGCTTCATCAAAAGACGGTGAAGTTGTTTTGCCCTATGGAACCATTCCAACTGTAAGTGCCGATTCAATTACTGTCTTCAGTATTGTCAGTTCAGAAGGAACAAAGATCAAATTAAGTGTTGCCGTAATGATGCAGGATTCATCATTTTTAAGTACAACAACGAATAGTGAAAGGTCAGCTGCCATCACTCATTTTATCCGTCAGTTCGGAATTCAGGAATATAAGAATGCAGTGAATGATGAATTGCTGGAGCAGCAGAATAAATTAAAAAGTCTTGAGAAGATAGTATCCTCTCTCGAGAATGAGAATGAAGGTTTACGTAAAGATATTAAGAATAATGAAAGAACGATCTCCCGGAAGAAAGACGAGATCAACATGAATGAACAGGAACAAACGATGAAAAATACGTCCATCATTCAACAGAAAACACTTCTGAATAATTATGTAGGTTCGGAAGAACAGAAAACGAAAGAAATAAAATTGCTGAAACAATTAACGAAAGAGAAAGAGAAACTTCAGGACAATAAAGAATCGATGCTGAAAAAGATCGATGATCTGGAGAGTGAGAACCGTTCATTCGACAAGCAGATCGAAAAGAATAACGAGGAGAAAATTCCTGAAGCGAAGAAACAGGTTTCTCTGCAAAAAGCATTTGTTGAATCTGTTCAGACAAAAATGAGTAACATTAAATGAGAATTGATATCCTAACCGTCGTTCCGGAATTACTGACCAGTCCGTTTGCGCATTCTATCTTGAAGCGTGCAATTGCAGCAGGTTTGGTGGAAGTACATGTCCACAATATCCGTGACTGGTCGGTCAACAAACATAAAACGGTTGACGACTATCCTTATGGTGGCGGTGCAGGAATGGTGATGATGATCGAACCTATTGTAGCAAGCATTGAAGAACTGAAATCACAGCGCAATTACGATGAGATCATTTACATGAGTCCTGATGGAAAGTTATTCGATCAACCCATGGCCAATCAATTGTCGATGCAGAAAAACATCATGATCCTTTGCGGGCACTATAAAGGTGTTGATGAAAGAGTCCGTCAGGAATTTATTACAAGGGAGATCTCCATTGGAAATTATGTTTTGTCAGGCGGCGAACTGGCAGCAGCGGTCGTGGCAGATTCCATTATCCGGTTATTGCCCGGGGTTCTTAACGACGAGACCTCTGCCCTTTCCGATTCGTTCCAGGACAATTTGCTGGCTCCGCCGGTTTATACGCGTCCGGCTGAATTCCGGGGGATGAAAGTTCCTGACATTTTGCTTTCCGGCCATGCCGGCGAGATCGAGAAATGGCGTCATGATCAGTCAGTTAAAAGGACACAGGAAAGAAGGCCCGGATTATTGAAAAATGAATGAATTATTTGTTTGCACTACTAAATATTTTCCTATATTTGCGGTCCGATTTCGGGCTGAACCGATTCGAAAACACTCATTATCATGGACTTAGTGAAATTTGCGGCTGAAAACATCAATGAAAAGCGCGAAACTCCAGACTTTAAAGCCGGTGATACAGTAACTGTACACTACAAAATTATAGAAGGTAGCAAAGAACGTATCCAGCAGTACCAGGGCGTTGTTTTACAACGTAAAGGTTCCGGACATACACAAACATTTACAGTACGTAAGATCTCCAACGGTGTTGGTGTTGAGCGTATCTTCCCTCTTTCATCTCCAAAGATCGACAAGATCGTAGTTGACAAACGTGGTATCGTTCGTCGTGCACGTATCTTCTATCTTCGTGGAATTTCAGGTAAAAAAGCTCGTATCGAAGAGAAGAAATCATAATTGGTTCTTCGTAATAAATATTGAAAAGGTCCTGCTTCGGTGGGACCTTTTTTTTATTAGGATTATTAGGATTATTGGATTGGAGGATTATTGATTTCATGGATTCTGTTTCTCAGAATTATTCAGAGTAGTTTTGATGCGTTAATATTATCAGGTGAATAGGTAAACCAGCTCAAAAGCGTACGGGTTTCGATTTCATTTTTTTTAGAAAGAAACTAATCTCCTTACTGCTGAATTTTATTGCCGTCAACTTTAGTTGACGGACTGAGAAAAGATAGTTGTACAGTGGCTTTAGCCACATTTTTTTCAATAATAGAATAGAATTAAAGGGTATTCATGTGGCTAAAGCCAGGAAACTCTTTGCATTTTCATAGTCCGTCAGCTAAAGCTGACGGCAATAAAGCAGGCGTATTTCCCTCATTTCAATATTGTCCCGTCCCGAGCAAAACCAAGGTACACGCCTCCAGATTTTCAATCCCATTCTTACTAGCTAAAGCTTCAAGTTCCGGATTCTCAGCACCGGGATTATAAATAATCCTTCTCGGTTTAAGCGACAAAATATAATCGTAATAATCCACCTGATTTTTCTGCGAAAGGTATAAAGTCACCGTATCAATATCCTCAAAAGCCGGCCGCTCTTTAGAAAATTCGATACCGTTTACGATACCTTTCTTCGCCCCGATCGCCGCCACCTTTTGTCCATGATTCAGCAAACTCCTGATCGCCCTATATGAATACCGCTCCGGATTCTCCGAAGCCCCCAACACCAACGTTCTGTCTTTTTTCATATTAATTCACTTTCCACGTTCCACCATTCACTTTTCACGTT
>JBMQEM010000146.1:0-18535 GCA_049363815.1 Bacteroidota bacterium | reverse complement strand
CCTTAATCTGCGCCTTAATCTGCGGGATCTGCGGGAGATAGAATTTGGATTTAATTACCGGCGTGATGCATCACAAATGAAGCACACTGAAAATATCATTCATGAGATTTGCCAGTTTACCTCAAAAAAAACTGTTTTTTTGTAAGAATCAATGCAAAAACATGGAGAAATTTGATCTATTTTAAAAAAAAACGCATGATTGGTTAAAGAAGCAACGTAATTTAATGGGTTTTTTCCATCTGTTCATAACTTCTGTTTATCCGCTCCAAAAATTCCTCAAAAAGTCCATTTGTAAGAAATCACACACTATTTTCTCAAACTCACACTTATTTTTAGGGGGTGTTAGTAAAAAAACATACTTTTTTCTTGACACACCCCCTATTTTTATGATACATTTGGCAAATAATTATAAAATAAACCAAACACACATCAATTATGTCAAGTATTCGATTTCGTGCCCTTGAAACCTCATTGAACCGCCAGCCGGTCAAGGTTACTCCCCCTTCAAGTAAGGTATCCGATTATTACGGAGTGAACGTATTTAACCGTGAAGCCATGCAGAAATTTTTACAGCGTGACGCTTATAAAGCAGTCATTGCTGCCATTGAACATGGAGCACAGATCGACAGAAAGATGGCCGATCAGGTTGCATTGGGAATGAAAGAATGGGCAAATACCAAAGGAGCCACTTCATATACACATTGGTTTCAGCCGTTGACAGGCTTAACAGCCGAGAAGCATGATTCATTCTTTGAATTAAGTGATGGCAAGGCAATAGAACATTTTTCCGGAAATGCATTGGCTCAACAAGAGCCGGATGCGTCTAGTTTCCCGAATGGTGGAATCAGAAATACATTTGAAGCCCGTGGTTATACTGCATGGGATCCAAGTTCACCTGCATTCATCATGGAAAATGCTGCCGGTAAAACACTTTGTATTCCGACGATCTTCGTTTCTTATACAGGTGAAACACTCGATTATAAAGCACCTTTACTAAAAGCCTTACATGCTTTAGATAAAGCTGCAGTAGACGTTTGCCAGTATTTCGACAAGGATGTAACGAAAGTTTTTGCAACGCTTGGTATCGAACAGGAATATTTCCTTGTTGATACAAGTCTGCTGAATTCCCGTCCGGATCTTTTAACGACTGGTAGAACTTTGTTCGGCCACTCGCCTGCAAAAGGACAACAGTTAGAAGATCACTACTTCGGTTCAATCCCTGAAAGGGTATACAGTTTCATGGTGGATTTTGAAACAGAAGCTTATAAATTAGGTATTCCTCTGAAGACTCGTCACAATGAAGTTGCGCCTAGTCAGTTTGAATGTGCACCGGTATTTGAAGAGATCAACTTAGCAGTTGATCATAATGCATTGTTGATGGACTTGATGGACAAAGTAGCCCGTCGTCATAGCTTCAAGGTATTATTACATGAAAAACCATATGCAGGGATCAACGGTAGTGGTAAGCACAATAACTGGAGCTTAAGCACAAATACAGGAAAGAATCTATTGTCACCCGGAAGTACTCCAAAGAGCAACTTAATGTTTCTTACTTTCTTTGTGAATACGATCATGGCTGTATACAAGCATGCTGACTTACTTCGTGCAAGTATTGCATCAGCAAGTAACGACCATCGTTTGGGAGCAAATGAAGCGCCACCTGCGATCATGTCTATCTTCTTAGGTGGTCAGCTATCAGCTGTTCTTGATGAGATCGTTCAGATGGTCAATGATAAAAAGATGTCAGCAGATGAGAAGACAGCTTTAAAACTGAACATCGGTAAAATTCCGGAGATCCTTCTTGACAATACGGACAGAAACCGTACTTCACCATTTGCATTTACAGGGAACAAGTTTGAGTTCCGTGCTGTAGGTTCATCAGCAAACTGTTCAAATGCCATGATGGTATTGAATACAATTGTCACGAATCAGTTGATCGCATTCAAAAAAGAAGTAGATCAGTTAATTGACAAAGGCACTAAAAAGGACGAAGCGATCCTGAAAGTTCTTCGTCAATACATCGTTGAATCAAAGAATATCCGATTCGAAGGAAACGGTTATGGCGATGAATGGGTGAAAGAAGCTGAGAAGCGCGGACTTTCAAATATTCAGACTACACCATTGGCATTAGATGCTTATGTAAGCAAGTCTTCACTGCAATTGTTCGATGATCTCAACATCTTCTCACACCGTGAAGTAGAGGCCCGTCATGAGATCCTTCTTGAAACCTACATCAAAAAGATCCAGATCGAATCAAGGATCATGGGCGATCTTGCCATCAATCATATCATTCCTGCTGCTGTTCGTTATCAGACAGAACTTGCACGGAATGTTGAGAAGCTGAATAACATCAAAGCAGGGGCAGATAGTACGAAAACACAGATGGAAATTATTGTGGAAATCAGCGGTCACCTGAATGGAATAAACAAACTGGTGGATCAAATGATCGAAGCAAGAAAGAAGGCAAATAAGCAAGAGAATATCCGTCAACGAGCGATCACTTATTGTGATGAGGTCAGAGCATTTTTTGAACCGATCCGTGACCATGTTGATGCACTTGAAATGCTGGTTGATGATGAGATCTGGCCAATGGCGAAATATCGTGAGTTGGTTACAATAAGATAACAGACTGTAACTGAGAACGTAGCCGTCTAAGTTGAAGCCTAACTTGAAACTTGCAAACCAGGAACCAGAAACAAATGGTAGACTGGATGCAGGTTTCAGGTTAGGTTTCGATTTTTAAGCCAATGTTAATCTGGATTCAGGCAAATGTTGACCCGAATTCATAATAAAGGATTGTTCAAATTTCTTTATTTTAACGCTCTAAAACTTTTGTAATCATTAAAATTCTTATTTTCTTTGCTGGAGAGTGTATACTTTGCTCAACCCAATCTAACCCAAGGATGAAAATGAACTTTCGTTTGCTTTTGACTGCAGCTTTGATGTTTGCAGCTTCACTAACATTTGCCCAACGCGGCCCGACTTATCAGGCTGATCTAGCATTTGACAAAGGCGATTATTATGATGCTGCTGCGCTTTACAAAAAAGCCTTCACAAAGGAAAAAAATAAAGTAAAACGTGCAGAGGTCATTTATAAGGTTGCCGAATCCTATCGTTTGACTAATGATTACAAGAATCAGGAAGTTTGGTATGCAAAAGCGATCAAGGCAAACTATAAGGCACCGGAAGCTATTTTACATTATGCCGATGCATTGAAGATGAATGGTAAATACGATGAAGCGATCGTACAGTATACTGCTTTCCAGAAAGAATCACCGAATGACCCACGTGGTGAAGACGGGATTAAATCCTGTCAGGATGCACAGAAGTGGAAAGACAAACCAACAAGATACCGCGTGCTGAATGTTGCACCAATTAACACAAAATACTCTGATTTTTCTGCAGCCTATTCTCATAAAGATCGCAGACATATCATTTTTACCTCTGCTCGTCAGGAATCGATCGGAAAACAAAATGATGGCTGGACAGGTGAAAAATTTCAGGATCTTTTCGAAGCTGCAGTAGATAAAAAAGGAAAATGGAGTAGTCCAAAACCATTACTTGAACCAATCAATTCAGGATCAAACGACGGTGGTGCTTCAATGGATACGAAAGGTGTCGATATGTTCTTCACACGTTGTGATGAAGGGAAACTTGGAACTTGTAAAGTTTACTATACAAAACGCAAAGGACAAACCTGGGAAGAACCAAAATTGATTCCACTTTCAGACGATAGTGCAACCTGCGGCCAACCGTCTTTGTCTGCTGACGAACAAACATTATATTTTGTTTCCAACATGTCAGGTGGACGTGGAGGAAAAGATATCTGGATCTCAAAATACGACAAGAAAGCTAAGTCATGGGGAACTCCAGTAAATGCAGGTGACAAAATAAATACAGAAGCAGATGAAATGTTTCCTTTCATTGCGGCTGACAGCACATTATACTTTTCATCAAAAGGACATTTAGGAATGGGCGGACTTGACATTTTCAGTTCAAAGATGGCAAATGGCATTTTCGAAGAACCGGTAAACCTTAAATATCCTATCAACACTTCATATGATGATTTCTCTTTTATAGTAGATGAAACCACAGGAGACAAAGGTTTTTTAAGTTCAGACCGCGATGGTGGTAAAGGAAGTGACGACATTTATTCGTGGAGCTTACCTCCGCTTCTTTTTACAGTTTCAGGAAAAGTATTTGATGCTGATACAAAAGCTAATGTTGAAGGTGCTACAATTGAATTATTCGGCAGCGATGGCTCATCTATTCCTCTTAAAACGGATAAGACAGGTGCTTATAAATTCGATTTGAAACCGGAAACTTCTTACCGTCTTTCTGCTCAGATGCCGAATTATCTGAATAAATACATTGAAGTTACTACTGTAGGTCTTGAACAGTCAAAAGATTTCATTGGTGATTTTGACTTTGCTCTACGTTCAACATTACGTGCAATTGAATTACCGGAAGTATATTATGATCTTGGTAAATGGGATCTTCGTCCTGAATCGAAAAAAGCACTTGATGGTTTAGTTGAAACTTTAAAAGACAATCCAACGATCGTAGTTGAGATCGGTTCACATACCGATTCACGTCCGATTCCAATGACCAACGAATTACTTTCTCAAAAACGTGCAGAGTCAGTAGTAAATTATCTTGTTGCTCAGGGAATTGAAAGAGACAGACTTTCTTTCAAAGGTTATGCAGCAACACAGCCACGTAATCTCGACAAAGACAGAGGAAGTTTTAAGACTGGAGATATCCTGAATGATGAATTCATTGGTAAGCTTTCTACAAATAAATTGAAAGAAGAAGCGCATCAGATGAATCGCCGTACTGAGTTCCGTGTATTACGTACGAACTATGTAAAAGGTCAATCAGCTACTGACGATATAAATATTACAGAACCAACTGCAACGCTTGTAGATTCATCAGGTGTAAAAGCTGTTGAAGACGCTTCAGTAGCAAAACAAGTTGAAGCAAAGGATGCAGCAACAGGAGAAGTTGTTTCAGGTGCAGCTACTACTACAACGCCTACAGTACAGGCTCCGGGTGAGTTATATGTTGTGAAGAAAAATGACACTTACAACACGATTGCAAAAGCGAACAGCATGACTGTAAAAGATCTGAAAGCATTGAATGGTTTAAAAGGCGAAGTTATCTTTGAAGGAATGGAATTGAAGATCACTCCAAATGGTGACTATACTGAATACGACAAAAAGTTCCGTGCTCTTGAAAAAGGTGAAGATAGCTGGAGCGCAGTGGCTAAAAAATTAAACATGAAAGCCGCTGATCTTAAGAAACTCAACAAAGGTGTTGACGAAGACACTTTCCGTCCCGGAAAGAAGATCCGCATCATGCAATGATAAAAGTTCATGATAAAAAAAGCTGCTCGGATCGGGCAGCTTTTTTTATGCTCTTTTTTTATTGATTTCAAGGCTTTTATCGATGTAATCCTGACCGGAATTAGTAGAAAATGGGCAAAGTATTCCGTACTTTTGCAGACAATTTAATCTACCCGAACAGGTATGTCAGGAAATTATACATTAAGAGGGGTTTCAGCTACCAAGGAAGACGTTCATGCCGCCATCAGCGGATTGGATAAAGGCCTTTTCCCGGAAGCTTTTTGCAAAATCGTCCCCGATTTTCTGGCAAACAGTCCTGATCATTGTCTGGTCATGCACGCCGATGGAGCCGGAACCAAATCATCATTAGCATATGCATACTGGAAAGAAACCGGTGACCTGTCAGTTTGGAAAGGCATCGCTCAGGATGCAATCATGATGAATCTTGATGATCTGATCTGTGTTGGCGCAACAAATAACATCCTGCTGAGTTCAACAATCGGAAGAAATAAAAATCTCATTCCAGGAGAAGTTGTTTCAGCTTTGATTCTTGGTACAGAAGAGATTCTTCAAAATCTTCGTGATCAGGATATCGATATTCATTTAACCGGTGGAGAAACTGCAGATGTAGGAGATCTGGTAAGAACAGTGATCGTCGACTCAACAGTTGTTTGCAGAATGAAGCGCTCAGATGTTATTACAACAAAAAATATCCAGGCCGGCGATGTAATTGTCGGACTCGCATCATCCGGTAAAGCAATCTACGAAAGTGAATACAATGGCGGAATGGGAAGTAACGGACTTACTTCAGCACGTCACGATGTGTTCAGCAAAGAAGTTGCGAAGAAATATCCCGAGACTTATGATCATGCATTGAATGATAAAGTAGTTTACTCGGGAAGCAAATCACTGACTGATAAAATTGATGTTACATATAAAGATGTGAATGGGAAAATTGTTTCAGAGAAGATCGACGCCGGAAAATTAGTGCTCTCTCCTACCCGTACCTATGCTCCTGTAATTCAGAAAATAATTTCAGATTGCGGTAAAGAAATACACGGAATTATTCATTGCAGCGGTGGCGGACAAACTAAGATCAATCACTTTAATAAAAATCTCAAGGTCATTAAAGATAATTTATTTGAACTACCTGTTCTGTTCAAAATGATTCAGGAAGAAAGCAAGACCGACTGGAAAGAAATGTACCAGGTATTCAACATGGGACACAGAATGGAAATCTATTGTCCGAAAGAAACTGCAGAATCGGTAATTGAAATCTCAAAGAGTTTCAATATCGATGCAAAGATCATTGGAAGATGTGAACCTTCATCACAAAAAAGTTTAACGATTTCTTCAGTTCATGGAGAATTCAATTATTGATTAAAATTCAGGTCTCAGAATCTGATAGAAAAAACAAAAATGTTATTAGACAAATTAGAAGCGATCAAAAATAGATTTGAAGATGTGGAAAGAGAGATCAGTTCTCCTGCAGCCATGTCTGATATGAAACGTTTTGCTCAGTTGAATCGTGAATATAAAGAACTACAAGTCATCGTAGCGAAATATGCATTATATAAAGATGTTGTCAGCAATTTAGAACATGCGCGCGAATTAGTATCAACCGAAAAAGATGACGAATTCCGTGATATGGCGAAAATGGAGTATGATGAATTATCTGCTACCTGTGAAAAAATGGAAGAAGAGATAAAACTCTTATTGATTCCAAAAGATCCGGAAGATCAGAAAAATGCAATCGTAGAAATCAGAGCAGGAACAGGCGGTGATGAAGCTTCTATTTTCGCAGGCGAACTTTATCGTATGTATCAGAAATTCTGTGAGCGTCGTGGCTTGAAAACTGAATTAGTAGATTTTACTGATGGAACTTCCGGTGGTTTTAAAGAAATTATTTTCAATGTCAGCGGCGATAGTGCCTATGGCATCATGAAATACGAAAGTGGCGTTCACCGTGTTCAACGGGTTCCGCAAACAGAAACACAAGGTCGTGTTCATACTTCAGCGGCAACTGTTGCTGTGTTGCTTGAAGCAGATGAGTTCGATGTTGATGTTAAAGCAAATGATGTTCGTAAAGATCTTTTTTGCTCATCAGGTCCAGGTGGACAATCGGTAAACACGACTTACTCAGCCGTACGCTTAACACATATACCAACTGGAATTGTCGCACAGTGTCAGGACCAGAAATCACAGATCAAGAATTTCGAGAAAGCTATGGCTGTATTGCGTTCAAGGATCTATGAACTGGAATACAACAAAGTAATGGAAGAGAGGGCTCGTCAACGGAAGACCATGGTCTCAAGTGGCGATCGTTCTGCGAAGATCCGCACATATAATTATCCGCAAAGTCGCATCACTGATCATAGGATTGGTTTAACGATGTACAATCTGCAGGCATTCATTGACGGAGATATTGGTGAGATGATTGGGGCACTGCAGGTGGCGGAGAATGCGGAGAGGTTGAAGGAAGGGATGAATTGAAATAGAATGAAGTGGAATGAAGTGAAGTGAAGTAAAGTAAAGTAAAGTGAAGTGAAGTGAAGTGAAAAATTGTCAATTACCAATTTCAAACGACAACAAATCTCAAATAAAACGAATGATTCCCGAACCGGTAAAAACTAAACAGGTGGTAGATAAAAAAACACTTACCAGAGCATTTGAGTTAATGACAACGGCTCGGGCTATGTCGGATTTGTATGAGGAGAAATCGCAGATCACAGCGAAATACGTTCACGCCACTTCGCGCGGACATGAAGCAATACAACTTGCTTTGGGAATGCAATTGAAAGCTTGTGATTATTTATCTGCATATTACCGTGATGACAGTATTTTATTAGGAATCGGAATGCAACCATTTGAATTGATGTTGCAGTTACTGGCAAAACGAGATGATCCTTTTTCCGGTGGAAGAACATACTACTGTCATCCAAGTCTGAACCGAGATAACATGCCTAAAATTCCTCATCAGTCTTCTGCAACAGGAATGCAAGCTATTCCTACTACAGGATTAGCGATGGGAGTTCAGTATAAGGAGAAGATGGGTCTTACCGATCCTAAACAAAAAGACAAATCTGTAGTAGTCTGCTCACTGGGTGATGGCTCAATTACAGAAGGTGAAGTTGCAGAAGCTTTTCAAATGGCTGTCTTAAAGCAAATGCCAATACTTTATCTCGTACAAGACAATGAGTGGGACATTTCAGCGCATTCAAAAGAGATCCGTGCAATGGATGCTCCGGATTATGCGAAAGGTTTCCCGGGACTTGAAGTAAGATCTATTGACGGAACTGATTTTGTGAAATCATATGAGACTATCAATGAAGTTCTGGCGATCATCAGAAAAGAGAGACGTCCATTTTTAGTTCATGCAAAAGTTCCTCTGCTTGGTCATCACACTAGTGGTGTCAGAAGAGAATGGTATCGCCACGATCTTGAAGAAGATAAAAAGAGAGATCCATTGCCTCGGTTCAGGAGACTCCTAATTACAGAAGGATTCACAGAAAAAGAATTACAGGAAATTGAAAAAAGATCTACAGAAAAAGTTGCTGCTGATTTTGAGAAAGCAATAGCATCAGAAGATCCAAGACCGGAAGACCTTTTTAATTTCGACTTCGCTCCTACTCCTGTTACAGAAGAGAAAGGTGAACGTGAACCGAAAGGAAAAGATAAAACATTGATGGTCGACTGTGCGCTATTTGCAGTACAGGAATTGATGACCAAACATAAAGAGTGTTTGTTGTACGGTCAAGATGTTGGCGCAAGACTTGGCGGAGTGTTCCGTGAAGCTGCAACATTAGCACAGAAATTTGGAGACGACAGAGTTTTCAATACACCAATTCAGGAAGCATTTATTATCGGAAGTACTGTGGGCATGAGTGTAGCAGGATTAAAACCTATTGTAGAAGTTCAGTTTGCAGATTACATCTGGCCGGGACTTAATCAATTATTTACAGAAGTAAGTCGTTCGTATTATTTAAGTAATGGCAAATGGCCTGTGAGTAATATCATACGTGTTCCAATTGGAGCTTATGGAAGTGGCGGTCCGTATCACTCTTCAAGTGTTGAAAGTGTGCTTGCAAATATCCGTGGAATTAAAATCGCTTATCCATCGACAGGAGCAGATCTTAAAGGACTGATCAAGTCCGCTTACTATGATCCAAATCCATGTGTGATCCTTGAACACAAAGGATTGTATTGGTCGAAGATCAAAGGAACTGAAGATGCAAAAACAATTGAGCCTGATGAGAATTACATTATACCTTTTGGAAAAGCAAGAATAGTACAATCTGCTGAAGCAGGAAAAGAAACTTCTCTATCGATCATCACTTATGGAATGGGAGTTTACTGGGCGAAGAATGCAGCGAAAAAATTCCCTGGAAGAATTGAGATCATTGATCTGAGAACGATCAATCCAATTGATGAAGAGGCCATTTTAACATCAGTAAAAAAACACAGTCGTTGTTTAGTTGTAACTGAAGAGCCGGTTGCAAATTCTTTTGCTTTATCGATTGCAGGAATGATCAGCAATAAATGTTTTGAATATCTTGATTCGCCGGTTGGAATTATCGGATCGGAGAACCTTCCTGCAATACCTTTGAATTCAACTTTGGAATTCACAATGATCCCAAATGCTGAAAAAGTCCAAAAGAAAATGGAAGAACTACTAAACTACTAGTGTAAGAATTTTGTGAAAATCGTTGTAAAATTTCAATTTTACTTCAAAACATAAATCCTATTATTCAAAATAATAGGATTTTTTGCTTTTAATATTCAATATTAATTTTTTGTGCGATGTAAGGAAACCCAATAGAATCAGTACTTTTAGGGTAGTAATGGGTTTAGTTTGTATTTGAATCAAACGCACGCATGAAAACTTTAAAACTACTTTTCACAAAAGGAAAGGCTCTCCTTTATTTACTGGTGATCATTTCAAATGTCACTAACGCACAAAGTTTCAAATGGGCCAAATCAGGAGTTTCAGAAGGATACGATTATGGTAATGCCATAACATCCGACGATTCAGGAAATGTTTATGTAACCGGACAACTCGAGTTCAGATGTGATTTCGGTGGCGGTATAAGACATACTACTGCAGGAAAGCACGACATTCTTCTGGGTAAATACGGAAGCGATGGAACATTGAAATGGATGAAACGAGCCGGTGGTATCGGTGGTGATGTTGGCTGGGGTATCGGTGTCGATAGAGTTGGAAATATATATTCAACCGGTGAGTTCGAAGGAACTGCCGGATGGGCAGCAGGCGATTCAATGACTGTCTATGGCAGCAATGATATTTTCCTGACTAAGCATACTAATTCCGGTAATCTTATCTGGGCTAAAAAATTCGGTTGGACGAGTGATGATAAATCCCGCGCAATGGCTGTAGATAAAGATGGCAATTGTTATGTCACAGGATACTTTTCTAGTACAGCCCGTTTTGGTTCAATCAATGTCACCAGTAGTGGAAACAATGATGCATTTATTGCAAAGATAGATTCAAAAGGTGATCCGGTATGGGTAAGAAAAGGTGGGGGAACAAGAGAAGATCGTGGCCGAGGTGTTGTTCTCGACAGACAAGGAAATGTTTTTATTACAGGTACATTCACACAATCGGCAACCTTTAGCAGTACAACTCTAAATTCATTTGGAAAAAATAGTTTATTCGTTGCTAAATATGATAACAACGGAAATTTTCAATGGGCAAAAGGAGCAGGTACTTGTTGTGATACAACACGTGGAAATGCAATCAGCGTTGATGCCAGTGGTGATGTTTACATAGCAGGTTATTTCAAAGACAATACAACGATCGGCAGCAATTCATTTACTGCTTTTGGTTCATCAGATATTTTTGTCGCAAAATATGATGGTGGAAATGGAAGTGTTATCTGGTCAAAACAAGCCGGAGGACCTTATGAAGATATCGGTTTTGCGTGTACGTTTGATACTGTAAAAAATCAATTGTATGTAGCAGGACAGGTCGATGATCACGGAAATTTCGGATCAATATACGTTGGAGCCGCAGGTAACCGCGATGTCGTGATTGCTGCTTATGATGCAAGCGGAACAGAATTATGGGCAAGACCCGGCGGCGGAAATCAAAGAGATGCCGGACAAGCGATCACTTACGATACGTTAGGGAATATTTATACAACAGGATTTTTTAATGACACTGCAAATTTCGGAACAACTGTTTTACAGGGTTATCCACTTGCAGATTTCTTTGTTGCAAAAATGGCTCCGCCTCTTTCAACACAACCTTCTACAAATGCATCGGGTGTAACAGCATCACTCGCAAATTGCAATAACATCCAATTAAATTTCACTGCAGGTAACGGAACAAGAAGATTAGTCATTGCAAAAGCATCTTCTGCTGTGAATGTTTTACCTGTTGATGGAAACTACTACACTGCATCATCAGCATTCGGTTCGGGAACAGATCTCGGCTCCGGAAATTTTGTTGTGTATGATGGAACAGGAACTTCTGTAACTATAACCGGAGTTACTTCCGGAACAACTTATCACTTTGGCGTGTTTGAATACAACGGAGTTGGCTTTGCATCAAATTATTTACTGCCTTCATTCGGCACAACAAATTTTACACCGAGTGGATTTTCTATAAATGCATCAGCGAATCAGACCACGTTTTGTAATGGTGGATCTACAACTCTTCGAGCGAGTCCCGGTGCTGCAACTTATACATGGTCACCATCAAATGGATTATCATCGATAACTGATTCTGTTATTACCGCAACACCAACCAGCACAATTACCTATACAGTAACTGCAACGAATGGAAGCGGATGTACTTCATCAAGAACAATAACACTTACCGTAAATCAACCGCCAACAGTAACCTTCAGTTCTCCTGCAGCAGTCTGCAGCAACACTGCAGCATTTGTGCTTACAACAGGCTCACCCGCGGGAGGAACATACAGCGGCACAGGAGTTAGTGGAAATACTTTCAATCCTTCGACTGCAGGTGTTGGTACAACTAACCTGACTTACAATTATACAGATGCAGGTGGTTGTTCAGGATCTGCGAATTCATCTATCGTTGTGAATGCAATTCCGACAGTTACACTTTCTACATTCAATTCAATTTGTCAGAGTGCATCGTTGCTTACATTGACAGGCGGTTCTCCTGCAGGCGGAACATATTCCGGAACAGGAGTTAGTTCAGGGAAATTCAATGCAGCAAATGCAGGAGCAGGAACGCATACAATTACGTATTCATATACAAATGGAAGTGGTTGTACGAATACTGCAACTTCAACAATTACGGTTAACCCTACTCCGACTGTAACACTTGCAGCATTAGCCCCTGCTTGTATCAATTCTTCACCAATAACATTGAGCGGTGGATCTCCCGCAGGAGGAACATATTCCGGTACACAGGTAAGTGGCGGAGTATTTAATCCGCAGTCAGCAGGAGCTGGAACATACCTTATCACCTATTCTTATACTGACGGTAACGGTTGTCTCTCTTCAGCAAGTTCAAACATAACCGTAACTACAACACCGAATGTAACAGCATCAGCGCTCAGTCCTGTTTGTGTAAATGCATCACCAATCACTCTTTCAAATGGTAGTCCTGCCGGAGGAACATATTCCGGTACCGGAGTTTCATCAGGTGTATTTACACCTTCAATAGCAGGAACAGGTACAACATCTATAACTTATACATACAATGATGGTAATGGCTGTTCAGGTACAGCATCCACAAATATTACAGTGAATGCATTACCAACTGTTACACTTTCAGCACTTGCAAATGTTTGTCAGAATGCAAATGCCGTAACACTTTCCGGTGGATCACCAAGTGGTGGTACATATAGCGGAACAGGTGTTACAGGAAATTCATTTAATCCTTCAGCAGCAGGTGCAGGAACACATACTGTAACTTATTCTTATACGAATGCTTCCGGATGTTCGGGTAGTGCCACTACTTCTATAACAGTGAACCCTACTCCATCGGTATCATTGACTACACCGGCTTCAATATGCTTAAATGCATCGCCTATAACTCTGACAGGAGGAAGTCCTGCAGGTGGAACTTATGGTGGCACGGGAGTATCGGGCAATGTATTTAATCCGACCACAGCCGGCTCAGGAACAAAAACAATTACTTATAGCTATACAAGCAGTGCCGGATGTTCTGCAAATACAAGTAGTACAATTGTCGTAAACAGTTTACCAACTGTTACGCTTGCAAACTTCCAGGCAGTGTGTAATGGTTCTGCACCAATGACATTATCAGGCGGAAGTCCAGCAGGTGGTGTTTATTCCGGAAATGGAATTACAAATAATATTTTCACTCCTGCAACGGTTGGGATCGGTACTACAACAGTTACATATACTTACACTGATGCGAATAGTTGTTCTGCAAATGCAACAAATACAATAACAGTAAATGCCGGTGCAGCAGTTACACTTGGATCATTCACTCCGGTGTGTGATAATTCATCAGCAATAAATTTAACAAGTGGTTCGCCTGCAGGTGGAACATATAGCGGAACAGGAGTTAGCGGAACAACATTTAATCCTACCACTTCTGGCGCAGGAACATTTGCGATCACTTATTCATACACGAATGCAAATGGATGTGTAAGTACTGCTCAATCAAACATAGTTGTAAATGCAGTAACTGCAGCAAGTATGGCAACTCCACAAGCTGTTTGTCTGAACACTTCTACATTTGCTTTGACAGGCGGAACTCCGGTTGGCGGAACATATTCCGGTACAGGAGTAACTTCAAATAATTTTAATGCATCTGTAGCAGGAGTTGGAAATGTAACGATAACATATACTTACACAAATGCGTCAGGTTGTGTTTCAACAGCAACAGCAACCCAGGTTGTAAATGCTGCCGGCACACCGGCCACGATCTCAAGTGTTAGTCCTATGTGCGCAGATGCAGCAGGAGTAACTTTATCAGGAACACCTGCAGGCGGAGTATTTTCTGGTGTCGGAGTTACAGGTACAACGTTTACACCAACAGTTGCAGGTAACGTCATTGTTACTTATACGTTCACTAATCCTAACGGATGTGCAACATCGGCAAATACAACAGTTGTTGTAAATGCACTTCCAAATACAACTTTGAGCGCAGTCACACCACTGTGTACAAATGGAAGTGCACTGACACTTACAAACGGGAGTCCAACAGGCGGTACATACTCCGGTACAGGTGTAACCGGAAATACATTTACTCCAACCAATGCCGGAACATTCCCTCTTACTTACACCTATACAGGTTCTAACGGTTGCACAAGTTCTGCACAGACAAATATTGTAGTCAATTCAATTCCGGTGGTAACGCTTGGAAATTTTGCATCGGTATGTGTGAATGCTGCACCTATCACTCTTACAGGCGGACAACCTGCAGGAGGAGTGTATAGCGGAACCGGAATTAGTGGCGGTGTGTTTAATCCGGCTGCAGGATCGGGACTACGTTCGATCACTTACACCTATACAAATGCAAACAATTGTACAGCTTCAACAAACGCTAACATAATTGTTAATCCGGCACCGACAGTAAATCTTGGAAGAGATACAATGGTGTGTGCGCAAACTGTTGTGACTTTGAATGCAGGAACAGGATTCACTTCTGTTCAATGGTCGACAGGTGCAACAAGCAACAGCATTTCGGTTGATAGTTCAGGTGTTGGTTTCGGAAGCAAAACAATAACAGTGAATGTAACAAACACAGCCGGTTGTGTCGGCAGAGATACAGTTGTTGTTACGTTTGACAATTGCAGCGGATTAACAAACTCACACGAACCGACATTCGGAGTTTATTTTTATCCGAATCCATTCAATGGAAACTTCCACATACTCACTGAAAGACCACTAGATTATTTCATCTATGATATCAGCGGACGATTAGTAGAAAAGAAAAGTGATATCCAGGGAATTTATGAAACCGGTGATAATCTGGCTGCAGGGACTTACTTTATCGAATTCAGAAGTAAGGAGCAGCGGAGGACATATCAGTTGATAAAGGCTACTGGTTCTAATTAAAAATTAATAATGAATATTGAGAGCTCAACAACCGCGCCGACGGGTTGTTGGGCTTTTTTTTGTTTAGGAATATTTGTTAGTTTTAATTATGTACCAATACCTCTAAAATTAGAAAGACTATTCTTGACTTTCTGGTGCGGGTTTCAAGTAGCGCTATAGGTTTAAACTTTGTGTAAGTTTAAGTTTAGGTGTAATCGGCAAGAGGGCAGAATATATTTTAATCACTACCGTCCATACGACATCCCCTGCAACTGCAACGAAGTCTTAACAACTGCTTCTGTTTCCGGTAAAAGTCGTTCGCCGATTGGATCCATGAGTTGTCTGTCATTAGCCCGCGGATTTTTTATTCGGCTGTCGATTGGATAAGCATTCATTTGATCAGATGGAAAAGGTTCGAGCATTCCGGTGATCTCGTTGAGGTGTTCTGCTTTGAGCCATTTGCGTTCCTGGCTTTGTGAAAGGATTACAGGCGAACGATGATGCGGGATCATTTGCAACAATGAATTTGAAACAGTGGTTATGATTGCAAATGAATTGGTGATGTCACCGGTTTCAGGATCTGCCCATTTTTCCCAGATGCCGGCGAAAGCAAATGGTCGTTGCTGATCGCGGAGATACACTACATAGGGATGATTGAGCCCTTCGTTTGTTGAACCTTCTATAAATGCATCAGCTATAACTAAACATCGTTGTGAGCGAATTGCTCTTTTGAAAGATGGTTTTGAAATGATTCCTTTACCACCAGTGTAATTAGGATCGTTCTCTTTATTTCCATCACCCTCTGCACGAGCATTAAATAAATACATTTTTTTCTTTGCCCAGAATGGTGTCAACCCAAATTGAAAAAACTGAACTTTTGTAGGCTGGTCATTCGTTATCACAGGTGCCATCGCTCCCGGACCAATATTAAAAGATGGAAGTACATTCAAAGGAAGTTCAGGCACGGTAACGTTGAACCGTTTTTCGATCACTTCGACTTTGCTGACAACAACGTATCTTCCGCACATTTTTAGTTGGGTAATTAGTAAGTGGTAAGTAGTGAGTAGCACCACTTACTAAATTTCAATTGAATAATTTTACTGCAAGAGATGAATCGAAATTCCCGGAACATCCTCTTTTCACTTTTCCCTTTTCCCTTTTCCCTTTTCCCTTTTCCCTTTCCACTTTTCCACTTTTCACTTTCCACTTTTCACTTTTCACCTTTCACTTTTCACTTTTCACTTTTCACTTTTCACTTTCCACTTTTAAACGTCCGATAAACATCCTGCTGCTTCGGCCGGTCTTTAGGAACTTCCCGCAGCGGTTCACACGCCTTCAGTGTGGCGTATAGCTCTGCCGGTAGATCCTGATATAATTTCGTGCCTTTGGTTTTCCATTCGATCATTTCATCGCTTACATCTTTGATGATCTTTGCGGGATTACCGACTACGATCTTTCTTTCAGGAATTTCCATTCCATCGGGTACAAAACACAAAGCACCGATAATACAATTATCGCCTACGATTACATTGTCCATGACAACAGCATTCATACCAACAAGTACATTTTTGCCTATAGTACCACCGTGAATGATGGCACCATGTCCTATGTGCGCATTTTCTTTTAACAGAACAGTTACACCCGGAAACATATGGATCGTACAATTCTCCTGGACATTGCAACCATCACTGATAATTATTTCACCCCAGTCGCCGCGAATGGCAGCACCCGGACCGATGTATACATTTTTTCCAATGATCACATTTCCCGTAACCGTTGCATTCGGATGAATGAACGATGATTCGTGTACGACAGGTTTGTAACCATTGAATTCAAAAATATTTGCCATGGAAATTTCTTTATACTTTTTCTATCACAACTGCATAGCCCTGCCCTACTCCAATACACATTGTCGCCAGTGCATACCGTTTGTTTTGTTCATGCAATTCAAGTGCAGCCGAACCAATGATCCTTGCACCACTCATTCCAAGCGGATGACCTAATGCAATTGCACCACCATTCGAATTTATTCTTTTATCATCATCTTTCAATCCCCACGAGCGGATCACAGCAAGTGATTGCGCTGCGAATGCTTCATTCAATTCGATGATGTCAATATCGTTCCATGAAATTCCGGCGCGCTTCAAAGCAATGTTAGCTGCTTCGACAGGACCGATTCCCATGATGCGCGGCTCTACTCCTATTGCTCCCATTGAAACGATCTTTGCCAACGGTTTCAGATTATATTTTTTAACTGCATCTTCAGAGGCAAGTAAAAGTGCTGCTGCACCATCATTCAATCCGGCAGCATTTCCTGCAGTAACTGTTCCCTCTTTTCTGAATGATGCTTTTAACTTTGAAAGTCCTTCGAGTGTTGTATCCGGTTTCATGAATTCGTCTTTATCGAACATTTTCACTTCACCTTTCTTCTGCGGAATTTCTACCGGTACAATTTCTTTTGCGAATCTCCCGCGTTCCTGTGCAGCTTTTGCTTTCTGCTGACTATTGAAACTGAATTTATCCTGATCAACGCGTGAGATTTTATCACGGTCGACAAGATTTTCTGCTGTCTCTCCCATTGCATCCACACCGAATTGTTCTTTCATTTTCGGATTGATGAATCTCCATCCAAAACTACTGTCGAACAATTGTGCATCTCGACCATAAGGCGTACTTGTCTTCGACATTACCCAAGGACCACGCGTCATGTTTTCTACACCGCCGGCAATTATCATTTCTGCATCGCCAACCATGATGGCACGGGCACCTGCAACTGTTGCAGATAATCCGGAAGCACAAAGTCTGTTTACTGTTTCACCAGGAACATTGACAGGTAATCCAGCCAACAAGGAAGCCATGCGGGCAACGTTTCTGTTGTCTTCACCGGACTGATTTGCACAGCCGAGAATGACATCGCCGACTTTAGTGAAATCGACGTTTGGATTTCGTTTGATTATTTCTTTGAGAACGATTACGGCAAGATCATCGGTGCGGATTGCTGCTAATGTGCCGGCAAAGCTACCGATGGGGGTGCGGATGTAATCGATTATATAGGCGTTGGTCATGATTATGATAAATGTGGTGTTACTTTTTTCAAACACCAATTAATGATTCGTTTTATATTCGCACCGATATGTGATCCCTCTGGGATCAATGCTGATGCTATCTTTTTTTTTCTACCG
>JBMQEM010000145.1:0-56208 GCA_049363815.1 Bacteroidota bacterium | reverse complement strand
TTCATACGATGTTACTGTAATCGGCTCCGGTCCAGGAGGTTATGTAGCGGCTATCCGTTGCGCTCAACTTGGACTGAAAACGGCCATAGTCGAGAAATATAATTCACTGGGTGGAACATGCCTGAATGTAGGTTGTATTCCTTCCAAAGCTTTACTGGATTCTTCCGAGCACTATCATAATGCCGCTCATACTTTTTCTATTCATGGAATTCTATTGAAAGATCTGAAAGTCGATCTGACAAAAATGATTGCCAGAAAAAATGATGTCGTCAAACAAAATGTTGATGGTATAAATTATCTGATGAAGAAAAATAAGATCGATGTATTCTACGGTGTTGGAAGTTTTGAATCTGCAAATAAGATTTCAGTAAAAGCAGAAGGAAAAGATTCCGTAGTTCTTGAAACAAAGAAAACAATCATTGCTACCGGATCAAAACCTGCAACACTGAAAGGAATAGAGGTAGATAAAAAAAGGATCATAACTTCAACTGAAGCATTGAATCTTTCAGAAATACCTAAACACCTGGTAATTATCGGTGGCGGAGTCATCGGACTCGAACTTGGTTCTGTATATGCAAGAATGGGATCAAAAGTTTCCGTTGTTGAATTTACCGATTCCATTATCGGAAC
Organism: Bacteroidota bacterium; assembly: GCA_049363815.1. Taxonomy (GTDB): domain Bacteria; phylum Bacteroidota; class Bacteroidia; order AKYH767-A; family 2013-40CM-41-45; genus JADKIH01. The sequence goes on along the minus strand of JBMQEM010000145.1, from coordinate 55,578 downwards.
AATGGACCGATCTCTGGGAAAAGAATTACAAAAATCATTACAGAAAACAGGTTTTGAATTTTACCTGAACCATAAAGTTACCGGTGTAACGTCAAACGGAAAAAAAGTTACTTTAAATGCTGATGCACCCGGTGATAAAAAAATTGAGCTCGAAGCTGATTATTGTTTAGTGAGTGTTGGAAGAAAACCATTTACTGACGGACTTCAGCTAGAAAAAGCCGGAGTGAAAACAGATGACCGCGGTCGAGTTGAAGTGAATGAGCATCTACAAACTAACATCGCAGGAATTTATGCCATTGGAGATGTTGTTAAAGGCGCAATGCTTGCTCACAAAGCCGAAGAAGAAGGGATCATGGTAGCTGAAAGTATTGCAGGACAGAAACCTCATATAAACTATTTGCTCATTCCGGGTGTTGTATATACATGGCCTGAAGTTGCTGCTGTTGGATTTACTGAAGAAGAACTGAAATCACAAAAACGCGAATACAAAACCGGAAACTTCCCTTTCAAAGCAAGTGGCCGGGCACGGGCAAGCATGGACATGGATGGCTTTGTAAAAGTTCTTGCTGATAAAACGACTGACGAAATCCTTGGTGTCCATATGATCGGTCCGCGCGTAGCTGACATGATCGCTGAAGCTGTTGTTGCAATGGAATACAGAGCTTCTGCAGAAGACATTGCACGAATGAGTCATGCTCATCCAACCTATACGGAAGTTTTCAAGGAAGCTTGTCTGGCTGCAACTGATAACAGAGCTATTCACATTTAATAATTGTATAAAAAGAATTTATGAAGACAGGCGTCCTGATCGTTAATCTTGGAACACCTGATAGTCCTGCAACACCGGATGTCAGAAAATATCTCAGTGAATTCCTGAATGACCCACGTGTTATTGATATTCATCCTATCGCAAGGATGCTACTTGTCAATCTGATCATAGTACCATTCCGAAGTTCAAAATCCGCTAAACTTTATAAAGAGATCTGGCGTGAAGATGGCAAGTCCCCACTACTCCATTATAGTGAACGACAACTTGAACTACTTTCAAAATCGTTAGGCGATAAATTTGATGTGCAAATGGCCATGCGTTATCAAAGTCCTTCTTTAGGTAAAGCACTTGACCATTATAAAAAGCAATTCTATAAAAAGATTATTGTACTCCCATTATTCCCTCAATACGCTTCTGCTTCTACAGGTTCTGTTCAGGAAAAAATAATGAAGAACGTTTCCAAATGGGAGATCGTTCCTGAAATAGAATTCATCAATAGTTTTTGCGATCATCCTGATTTCATTCAGGCTTTTGCTGAGTTGGGAAACAAACATAATCCTGCAAACTACGATCATGTTCTCATGAGCTTTCATGGATTACCTGAACGCCAGATAAAAAAAGGCGACAACTTTGATCATTGCCTGAAAGACGGATGTTGTGATACACTGAATGATAAAAATGCTTTCTGCTACAGAGCTCAATGTCATCAGACTGCCCGAAAGATGGCGGAAGCGATGAACATCCCGAAAGACAAATACACGATCTGTTTTCAGTCACGATTAGGAAAAGATCCCTGGATCAAACCTTATTCCGATATGATCATTAAAGAGCGTGCTGCTAAAGGAGATAAAAAACTTCTTGTCTTCGCCCCTGCTTTTGTCAGCGATTGCCTCGAAACAGTTTATGAGATCAGTGTTGAATACGGAGAATTATTCAGGGAACATGGCGGTGAAAAAGTCCAATTGGTTGAAAGTCTCAACGACTCTCCAAAATGGATCGATGCAATGAAGAGTATCATTCACCAATGACCAATGAAAAGGGAAACACTCATTTTTCCGGCAGAGAACATTTCAGCAGAAAAATTACTGAATTGGGCAAGCAGACATGATGTATTCACTTTACTGAACAGCAATTCAGCAACCAACAATCCAAAAGATAAGTACAGCAACTTTGATCTTCTATTGGCAATAGATCCAATCGAAATTTATATTGAAGAAGACCTGTTTTCTGTTCTCAGAAAAATTTCCGGAGCCAAAGACTGGTTCATTCTTCATTTGTCCTATGACCTTAAAAATAAAATTGAAGCACTTTCTTCAACCAATCCTGACCAAATAAACTTCCCGGAATTCATCATCTATCGGCCGGCTCTTGTCTTTGAGATCAAAGACTCAATTCTTTCTGTTCATTATATATCAGAAAATTATTCTCAGGAAGATATTCGTTATTTTGTTTCGCGGATCAATGAAGGTGCACCTGAGAAATTGAATTCCGATTATGAAATTCAGATCAGCGAAAGATTAAGCCGTAATGAATATATTTCAGAGATCAATGAGATAAAGCAACATATTCAGCGCGGCGATATTTATGAAATGAATTATTGCCAGGAATTTTATTCTGAAAATGCAACGATTGATCCATGCCAGACTTACCTTGACCTGAATGAAATTTCTCCTATGCCATTCAGTGTTTTCTCAAGGTATAACGAACATTACCTTATGTGCGCAAGTCCGGAAAGATATCTGGCAAAACGAGGCCGGAAAATAATTTCACAGCCAATTAAAGGAACTGCCCGCAGGGATCCTGACCATTCCATAGATCTGGAAATTGCCGGGAAACTTTTTCATGATGAAAAAGAACGTTCTGAAAATGTAATGATCGTTGACCTGGTCCGTAATGACCTGTCAAGAACTGCTGAAAAAGGAACTGTGAACGTCGAAGAACTTTTCGCTATCAAAACATTTGTCCAGTTACACCAGATGATCTCGACTGTTACATCTGTTCTGCATGAACGAAATGGACTTTCTGACCTGATCAGAACTACTTTTCCAATGGGTAGTATGACCGGTGCGCCAAAGATCATGGCCATGGAAATAATCGAAGTAACGGAGAGAACAAAACGGGGCTTGTATTCAGGGAGCGTCGGCTATCTTTCACCTTCCGGCGATCTGGACCTGAATGTAGTGATCCGGAGTATTCTCTATAATGAAAGGGAAAAATATCTTTCCTTTAGTGTCGGAAGCGCAATTACTATTGGCGCAAGTGCTGAAAAAGAATATGATGAATGCCTGCTCAAAGCAGATGCTATGAAAAAAGTACTTTCGAAAAAATATTAAGATGCTGCTCTCTTCTTTCGACAACTTTTTACTTTCAAAAGATCTTCTTAAACAAGATCAGAATGTCCTGGTTGCAGTCAGCGGCGGTCTGGACTCAGTTGTTTTGTGCAGACTTTTCAGGGAAAGTAAGATCCGGTTTTCGATTGCTCATTGTAATTTCAAATTGAGAGGGAAGGAATCAGACAAGGATGCAGAATTTGTAAAGAAGCTAGCTGAATACTACAAAGTTCCCTTTTTCAGTATTCAGTTCAAGACAAAAGCTTTTGCGAAAGAGAAAAAACTATCGACACAGGAAGCTGCTCGGGAACTGAGATATGAGTGGTTTGAAAAGATCAGGGCTGAAAATGAGATCGACAAGATCGCTGTGGCGCATCATCTCAACGATTCGATTGAAACATTTTTTATCAATACGATCCGTGGAACCGGACTTGCCGGAATGAAAGGCATTTCCGCCAGTAACGGACATATTATCCGTCCATTACTCTTTGCGACGAGGGAAGAACTGGAAAAGTATGCAATCAGAAAGAAAATAAAATGGCGTGAAGATAGTTCAAATGCCGGCGACGATTATCTCCGCAACCGGATCCGGCATACTGTAATTCCTGAACTAAAATCCAAAAACCCGGAATTTGAAAGGAGCATGCAGCGTTCACTCGACTTTTTCGATTTTGCCAATCACATTCAGAAAACATTCATTGAAGAGTGGAAAAAAAAGAACACATCGAAGACTGCGGACGGATCAGTTACTATCAAGTTGAAACCTATTCTGGAATTCCGTTTCAGCAGTGCGTTACTTTCTGCCGTACTGCATTCTTTTGGAATTACAAACATTGACCCTGAAAAGATCCTGAATTCTTCTCCGGGAAAGATCTTCCAGAGCAAAAGCGCCAGAATTCTTTTTGACAGAAATTCTCTTTTTGTTCAACCAAAAAAACCGGAACGTACACCGGAATTTCTGATCTCACATACACCGGACCAACTGGAGATCGGTGATCATAAATTCAGTTTTGAAACAATAAATTCAAACCGTTTGACTGCCATTCCAAGAGAAGAAAACATTCAGGCTGTGGATGCGGGAAAACTGGAGTTTCCTTTAAAGGTCAGAAAATGGCAGTCCGGAGATTCATTTTATCCGCTCGGGATGACTAAAAGAAAGAAAATCAGTGACTTTTTGATCGATAAAAAAGTGAATAGATTTGAGAAAGAAATGACTTATGTACTGTTGTCAGGTAAAGACATTGTGTGTATCTTGGGACATCGTATTGACGACCGTTTTAAGATCACGGAAGAAACGGTTTCTGTCTTATACGTAGAACGAATTTATGGCTAACGAACCAACTCCGCTTTATGTAGAAAAACAATACCTTGGCTATAACCAGTTGAGTATGTTGCGTCGTTTATCACTTGCCTTATTCTGTTTTGGGTTGTACTGGTGGAAAGTCACCAACAACCACAACGGCGATCTTTTCTTTCTGCTTGGAGTAGTCATCATTGTTATCAGTATCATTTTGCTTTTTGTTTTGCATCTGAAGATCCGTGTTTTCAAAACATATATTGAACTGGATGGTCTGTGGACCACAAAAAAGGTCAATATTGAATTGAAGGACATCGTAAAAGTTGAACGTAAGAAATACAGCCAGTATCATCTGAATAATGCTGTATTCAATCTGCACCTGAAGGGACTGATCCGGTTTTATACTGGCGGAAATGAGGCTGTAGAGATCACAGACAAAGATGGCAACCCGTACCGGATCGGTACACAGCGACCTGTTGAACTAGAAAAAGTGCTGAAAGAATTGATCGCTGCATAAAATTTTTTATTCAGTATTTCGTCATTAACACTAACCACTTAAACAACCAATAAAAAATGAAAAAGTACCTAATTTGGATCATCCTCGGAGTCCTGGTTTTATTTTCTATCACTTCTTACAACGGCTTAGTTGGATCAAGAGAATCAGTGAACAAAGCATGGGCAAATGTTGAAACCCAGTATCAACGTCGTGCTGATCTCATTCCTAATCTTGTGAACACTGTCAAAGGTGCAGCGGATTTTGAAAAATCTACCCTTACAGCAGTAATGGAAGCAAGAGCTCAAGCGACAAGTATCAGAATCGACCCGAACAATATCACACCTGAGAAACTTCAGGAATTTCAGGCAGCTCAGGCACAGGTTGGTGGTGCTTTGGGAAGATTGCTTGCGGTTGCAGAAAACTACCCACAGCTAAAGGCAGTAGAGAGTTTCAATCAGCTTCAGGCTCAATTAGAGGGTACAGAGAATCGTATCACTGAATCACGTCGTCAGTACAATGAAGCAGCGCAAAGTTATAATGCTTCGCGTACGAAATTTCCACGTGTGATCTTTGCAAGTATATTCGGATTCCCTACCAAACCATATTTTGAATCAGACAAAGGCAGCGAAAAAGCTCCTGAAGTAAAATTCTAATGGCAGCAGAAGATAAATTATCTGAAAAAGAGCGTCGGCAGATCCTTGCAACTATAGCAGCTGCTGAAAAGAACACATCAGGTGAAATACGCCTTTTTGTTGAAGATGTATGCGGAGAAAACGTACTCGACAGAGCAGCATACATCTTCGACAAAATAGGTATGAAGAATACGAAAGACAGAAATGGAGTTCTTTTCTATCTGGCTTTCGAATCCCGTCAGTTTGCAGTTTTAGGTGATGCAGGAATTCATTCTATTGTGAAAGATGATTTCTGGCATGAGATCAAGGCAAAGATGACCAATTATTTCACCGAAGGTGAATTTGTAAAAGGTCTGACAATCGGTATTGAAATGACCGGCAAGGCACTAAAGACCCATTTCCCGTATATGTCGGATGATAAAAATGAGTTGTCCGATGATATCGTTTTCAAAGTATAAGTTACAATAATTAAATTCCAGGAGTGATCACATTCGCAAAATTTCTTTCCCCGCAATTCTACCGTAACATTTTAGCGGTGTGTTTTGTGCTATTCGCATTCACAGGAAATGCAGCCGAAGATTTTCCGGAAAGAGCAACACGTCTTGTTACTGATTATACAGGAACCCTGCGTGCTGATGAACTTCAGTCTCTGGAAAACAAACTGGTTGCTTTTGATGATACCACATCCATGCAGATCGCCGTGGTCATGATGACCTCTGTTGGTAATTACGATATTTCAGATTATGCCGTACAACTTTTTAACAAATGGAAGATCGGCGATAAATCGAATAACAGCGGAGTTCTTTTGCTTGTTGCAAAGGATGACAGAAAAGTATGGATCACGACCGGATACGGAATGGAAGGTGTTTTTCCTGATGCACTGGTGAAACAAGTTATCGACCGTGAAATAGTGCCTCGATTCAGAAGTGGCGATTATTTCGGCGGAATTGATGCCGGTACAACTGCGATCACTGGAATCGTTACCGGAGAATACAAAGCTTCCGGAAAAAAATCTAAAGGCGATAAAGGAGGGATCTTTCCTTTCCTGATGGTAGCTTTTATTTTCATCGTTATAATATTTTCTCAGGTCGGCAGAGCAAAAAGATATGGCCGTAAAAATAATTTAGGTTTCTGGGCAGCATGGGCTCTACTGAACGCTGCATCAAACAGAAGCCACGGTTCATGGGGCGGATTCACCGGTGGTGGTGGATTCGGTGGCGGTGGCGGAGGCGGCTTCGGAGGTTTCGGCGGCGGTAGTTCCGGTGGTGGTGGTGCCGGAGGTAGTTGGTAGAACAGGTTTTCAGGTTCGCTGGTTCACAGGTTCGCTGGTTCACAGGTTCACAGGTTCTTTGTAACCCAAACATTCTACTAATCTCCTAATATTGTTTATCCAAAAATGAAATCGTTCCTCTCACTTTTTATTCTTGCTCTTCTCTCCTGCTCTTCCCCAAAATCGAACAAGCCATTGATCGGCTTCCTCGACCAATTACAAGATGAAACGCTGGAAAAAGCAAAGACAGGTTTCTTCGATGCATTGAAACAAAATGGATTTGATTCTTCAAACATTGAGATCATTTACCGCAATGCACAAAATGATCAGCCTACGATGCTACAGTCACTTGACTATATCATCAGTCAGAATCCCGTACTGATCGCTACCAACCCTACTCTACCAACGATCTCCGCTGTACAAAAAACGAAAACGATTCCGATCTTTATTATGGTTTCGCCGCGACCGGATCTTGCCAAACTTACCGATGTTTCAGGGAAATCACCTGCTAACTTATTTGGCGCCTATGAAACTCTTGATTACCTTGATACTGCATTACTATTGATAAAAAATGTTTTGCCTAATGCTAAAAAAGTAGGCACGATTTATAATCAGAGCGAACCACAATCAGTTGATGCCTTAGCACGAATTGAAAAAACGTGTACTGAAGCAGGACTGGAACTTATTAAAATGCCGGTAAATAATTCCAGTGAAGCGCAGTTAGTCGTTGCTTCATTGCTTTCAAAAAATATTGATGCCTTTTTTGCTTTGCCTGACAATACTGTTTTTTCTTCGATGGAAATCATCGTAAAAAGTTGTGACGATAAAAAAGTTCCTGTTTTTACGAGTGAAGAAGGACTGGTAAGTCGTGGTGCTGTTGCGGCATTTGGCGCTGATATGTATCAATGGGGATTTCAAAGCGGAACACAAGCCGCCGTGTTTTTAAAATCAAAATCTACTGCCGGACTTGCTCCTAAAATGGTTTCTGTTCGCAGACGTGTTTATAACCCTGTGAAGGCGGATCAGTTTGGTCTTTCATTCGATAGTACCTTCACATCAGTAAAATAAACTGATGAGTTTTTATTTGAGCGCAATCATTCTTGGACTTGGATTTGCTTCACTTGCTTTGGGCATCTTTATTTCCATGCGCATATTTAACATTCCCGATATTACAACGGATGGTAGTTTTACACTTGGCGGAGTTGTTGCTGCCGTTCTTATCGCAGACGGACAAGACCCTTTTCTTGCATTGCCAATTGCTTTTTTAGCAGGAGCATTTGCAGGAGCATTCACCGGAATCATTCACACCCGGTTAAAAGTAAATGCACTTTTTACAGGGATACTTGTTATGACTGCATTGTACTCCATCAACCTGGCAATAATGGGAAGATCAAATTTGCCGCTGATCAATTACCCAACAATTTTTTCATCATCCACATTTTTTGGAACAGAATCGTTGCAACAGTTTACTCTACTGGCAATCATAATTCTTTCAATCTTCGCACTTCTGCTTTGGTTATTGAAAACAGATTTTGGCTTAGCAATGAGAGCGACCGGTAACAATGAAAAAATGATCAGGGCTTTAGGAGTAAATACTGATGTAATGAAAATATTCGGCATTGCACTGGCAAATGGCTTAACTGCTATCAGCGGATTTCTGATCACACAGATCCAGGGCTTTGCAGATATCAATATGGGAATAGGAATTGTGATCATTGGACTTGGTTCTGTTATGATCGGACAAATTCTTTTTTCGCGGAAAGGCAATGAAAAATTAATACTGCAACTGGCAGGTGTAATTGTTGGCAGTATTATTTTCCGAATGATCCTTGCATTTGCATTGAGTATTGGTATCGATGCAATTTATCTGAAACTTGTTGTTGCAGTCTTTGTTCTTGCCGTTGTGAGTATTCCCAGTTTAAAAAGTAAGACATGATAAAACTTCAGGGAATCTCTAAAACGTTTAATAAAGTGTCTGCAAATGAAAATCAATTGCTGTCTGATTTCAATCTGACGATAAAAGAAAATGACTTTACAGTTATCGTTGGCAGTAATGGTTCGGGTAAGTCGACTGTTTTAAATTTACTGGCAGGAAACCTTCAGCCTGATTCCGGGAAAATTGTATTAGATGGAAAGGATATTACTCCGCTCAAGGATTACCAACGGAGCAGGTGGATCGCAAGGATCTTTCAGGATCCTTTGGCAGGAACAGCGCCTGATTTAACCATTTTGGAGAATTTCAGACTTGCTTCATTACGAACTCATCGTAAAGGACTTAATTTAGGGATTAATCAGAATTTTACTGATCAGATCAGGGAAAAGGTAGCCGGATTGGGACTTGGATTAGAAAGCAAACTAAATCAGAATATGGGTTCATTATCCGGCGGACAACGTCAGGCCTTGACGCTGATCATGGCAACTTCGGATGAGACCAGACTGTTGTTGTTGGATGAACCGGTTGCTGCATTAGACCCGAAAACTGCCGGTGTCATTATGAAACTGGCGAATGATATCATCAAAGAATCGAAGCTCACTGCTATTATGGTAACTCATTCAATGAGAGATGTAATGGAATTTGGCGATCGATTAATTATGCTTAAAAACGGCAAAATCGACAAAGACCTGTCAGGAACTGCAAAAAAGAACGTCCAATTAAATGAGCTCTATGATTGGTTCGGCGGGTGAAATTTTCTAAATTCGTCCGGATAAAATCGCAAACCTCTTTTTGCGTTAGAGGCTCTTACCCCTTATATGAAAAAAATAAAATTTCTCCTCTTCTTCCTGTTGCTGACCGGAAATATTTTCGGTCAAATTATTCAGCCGGGTAAATGGACTTTTTCAAAAGAAGACAATAAGAATGGTGAGTACACCCTCCTGTTTAAATTAAAGCTGGATCCGGAATGGCATGCTTATGCACAATCTCAGCCTGACGGCGGACCGGACAAGATGGTTTACACTTTCAAAAAATCAGATTGTTATCAGAGAATAGGAAAAGTAATTGAACCTAAACCACACATCAAGTTTGATTCGATCTTTATGATTGATGAACATTCTTTTGATGGCGAGGTTACTTTCAAACAAAAAGTTAAAGTCACTTCCAATTGTACGATCACCGGTTCAGTATATGCTCAATATTGCAAAGAACTATGCGTACAATATGATACCGATTTTGAATTTACATTCGGCGATATTAAATCAGAAGCTGCCCCATTAGATACAAATACACTTGTTCAGAATCCTGAAATAAAAGATACTTCACAAATTGTAAATGCTGTGATCGTTCCGGGACAACTGGAAGAAGGATGTGGTGGCGATGGACAACCAATTTCTTCTACTGACAAATCGCTGATTGCGATTTTTATTGCAGGATTACTTGGTGGATTTGTGGCTTTGCTTACACCATGTGTGTTTCCGATGATACCGATGACTGTCAGCTTTTTCACCAAGCGCAGTGGCAGCAGGAGAAAAGGAATTATGAATGCAATTATTTATGCATTATCCATAATTATAATTTACGTTTCGCTTGGACTATTTGTAACAGTAACATTTGGCTCGGACGCATTGAATGAACTTTCAAGTAATGCATTTTTCAATCTCTCCTTCTTTATCATCTTCGTCATCTTTGCCATCTCTTTCTTTGGTGCATTTGAAATCACTTTACCAAGCTGGATGATCAACAAGGCAGATTCAGCAAGTGACAGAGGCGGATTGCTGGGAATTTTTTTCATGGCCTTTACTCTATCACTTGTCTCTTTCTCATGTACAGGTCCGATCATAGGAACATTGCTGGTGGAGGCAGCGCATGGACAAAGTTATCTCGGACCTTTGGTAGGCATGTTCGGTTTCTCCTTTGCACTTGCAGTACCGTTTGCAATCTTCGCTTTATTTCCGGGCTGGTTAAATTCATTACCAAAATCAGGTGGATGGCTCAATACTGTGAAAGTGACACTCGGTTTTATCGAACTCGCACTTGCATTTAAATTCTTGTCGAATGTTGACCTGGCCTATCACTGGGGATTTTTGAAAAGAGAAATGTTCATTGCCATCTGGGTTGTGATCTCTTTAATGCTTGGACTTTATCTTATTGGCAAGATCAAACTTTCACATGATTCGGATGTACCTTATATTTCTGTAGGTCGTCTGATCGTTTCTATAATGGTTTTCACTTTTGCTTTGTATCTCATTCCCGGAATGTGGGGCGCACCTCTTCGTCTGATCAGCGGATTTCCACCACCTGATTTCTATAAAGAGTGGCAATCAGGAAAGGAAAATGAATGTCCCCATGACCTGAGTTGTTTCCATGATTATGAAGAAGGAATGACGTATGCAAGGGTCCACAACAAACCGGTCATGGTAGATTTTACCGGCTGGGCTTGCGTTAACTGCCGGAAAATGGAAGATAATGTCTGGAGTGATCCAAAGGTGATGAAAAAGATCCGTGAAGAATATGTTCTGATCTCCTTGTATGTCGATGATAAAAAAGCACTTCCTCAAAGTGAACAATATGTTTCAGCGTTAAGTGGAAAGAATATAAAAACGACCGGCAATAAATGGAGCGATTTCCAGGCATCCAAATACAATACGAATTCACAGCCTTATTATGTGCTTCTGGATAACAAAGGAAATATTCTGGCTCAGCCGCGTGGCTATACTCCTGACATTCAAACGTATGCTAACTTTCTTGATGAAGGGATTTGCAGATATAAAAAACGACAGGAATAAATTCAGGATGAAAAGGCTATTTTTTGAAAAGGAAAATAGCCTTTTTTTATGCCCTATTTCATAGAATTTCTTGTCCCAAATCATGCTTTTTTTTCCAAACAACAGAGGAAGAATAGATTATGGAAAGAAATCAATTTTAAAAGGACTATTTATTAAATTACATTTGCGCACCTTTTAAAGAAAATGCAGAAAAAGTTTGTTACCAATCTGGGGTTGGTTCTATTGCTGAACCTCCTCATCAAGCCATACTGGATCTTCGGTATTGACCGGAATGTTCAGTTGATTGTCGGTACCGAACAATATGGTTTCTATTATGCAATTTTCAGTTTTTCGTTCTTGTTAAATATTTTACTTGATTTTGGAATTACCAATTTCAACAACAAGAATATAAGTCAGAACAATCATTTACTCAGCAAACACCTTTCGAGTATTATTGTTTTGCGGTTATTACTCGCTGGAGTATTTGCTATCGTTACATTTCTTGCCGGACTGATCGTTCAGTACAATTCTGATATGTTGAAAATGCTTGTCGCTGTTATTTTCAACCAGATCTTACTCGGCTTTATACTCTATCTCCGATCGAATCTTGCCGGGATGCATTTATTTAAAACGGATAGTATCGTATCTGTTTTAGACCGCTTACTGATGATCGGCATTTGCAGTTACCTGATCTATATGCACAATCATGGTGGTGAATTCAACATTACCTGGTTTGTGTATTCTCAAACGATCGCTTATGTGATCACTGTTTTCATTACGCTGGTTGTTGTTTTGAAAAAAGCAAAGATCCGGAGATTACAATGGCGATGGCCTTTTTTCGTCATGATCATGAAAAAATCTTATCCGTATGCTGTTTTAGTTTTACTAATGACTTTTTATAACTGGAGCAATGGACCAATGCTTGAAAGGTTATTACCATTCAGGGTTGGTGCTAATCAAGCCGGAATTTTTGCATCCGCTAACCGTTTGCTTGATGCAGCCAATATGATCCCTGTTCTATTTGCCGGCTTGCTCTTGCCGATCTTTGCGAGGATGATCAAACTCAAACAAAATGTGGAAGAGATGGTCAGACTGTCATTTTCACTCCTGGTGATTCCTGCAATTGTTGTTGCTGTTTGCTGTTCATGCTTCAGTCTTGAGCTGATGGACTATCTCAATAAAGGAAATCACGTTCAGGAATCTTCCGATGTATTTAAGATCATCATCTTTTGTTTTGTACCTGTATCAGCAACATATATCTTCGGAACATTACTTACTTCAAATGGAAGTCTGAAACAGTTAAATATCATGGCCGGAACAGGAATGATCGTCAATATCATCATGAACCTGATTCTCATCCCGAAATTTTCCGCAGTTGGTGCAGCAATTTCATCCATTACCACTCAGACTTTCACTGCCCTTGTGCAGGTGTTCATGGCCAATAAGGCATTCAATTTCACAAAAAATTACAAACTCATTATTTCAATTGTTGTCTTTATTGCAGTCAGCTTTTTCATAAACAGCTTTGCATACCAACTCAATTTATTCTGGATGATCCGCTTCGCCATTGCAGCAGGCGCATGTTTTATTGTAGCTATGGCTTTAAGGCTAATCAGCGTGAAGAATATTTATTATATTCTGAAGTACGGAGAAGAATGAAAAAATCTGATAAAGGTTAAAAAAATCAAGGGGTTTAAAGTATATCAAAACACTTTAAACCCCTTTCACTTCTTAACCGTTTTTTATATTTCTAAAAAACTACTTTTTATTCGTAGCTACCATTGCAATTCCGGCAACCACTAAAACTCCTCCAATGATCGGTGACCAGCGAATAGGAGTCTTTTCTTCTTTGTTGATTTCAATTGGACCTAGGTCAACAACTTTTTCTTTCGTAATGAGATTGAATCCTGTAAAGATCACCATCAATGCTCCGATCACGATCAGAACGATACCTGCTTTTTTCATAGTTTTTATTTTGTGTTTAGTGCACCGATCTCACCTTTTTCGGCAGCTTTTTTAAGTTTTTTATTTGCAAAAATGGCAACATCAACTCTCCGGTTTTGTGTACGGCCTGCATCCGTAGTATTATCAGATACAGGTTGTTTCTCACCATAACCATTCGTTGAAATTCTTCCGCCTGCTATAGCATTTGCTTTCAAAAAATCACTCACTGCATCCGCCCGTTTTTCAGAAAGAGCCTGATTGTGTTCTTCTGTTCCGGTATCATCGGTATGACCTTCGATGAGAATATTTGTATCATCGTATTTATTCAAGGTCTTTGAAAGATCCGATAGATTCGCTTTGCTATTCTCAGAAAGTGTATATGAATCTACGGCAAATAAAAGGCCTGAGTCAAAAGTGATCTTTATGCCTTCACCAACCCGCTCCACTTTTGCACCTTGCAGATCACGCTGGAGTTCCTCTGCCTGTTTGTCCATGTAGTTTCCTATCAAAGCACCGGTTGTACCGCCTACAGCAGCACCAATGATTGCACCCATAATGGTATGATTTGATTTACTCCCAATTGCTGCACCTGCCGCTGCCCCGACACCGGAACCCACTGCAGCGCCACGCTGTGTCTTATTCCAGTTGCAAGCTGAAAAAATAAACACACTTTGTAATACCAGTAATAAAACTGCGATCTTAAATTTTGATTGTTTCATATATGATTGTTTTTAGAATCCAAAGGGTAATCCGGCATATGCGGAATAGGTTTTAATGTGTGTCTTGTCGAGAATGTAATACTCATTTGTTGTCATAGTTGTACTATTATCGCTGATATCAACCAAACCATACACACCACGAAACCCTATACCAAGCCGGATGAGTTGACCAAGTCCGAAATCAAATCCTGCTCCGTAAGCAATTCCAAAATCAGATTTTTTAACAGCAAGTGTGGCTTGTAATGAATCATATGCATTTCCTGCCATTTCGAGTTTAGATCCGACGTTGAAACCCCATTGTGGTCCAACTACAAAATTTAAATTTACCGGACTGCTTGAACCTGTATTCAATGATAACAGAACAGGAACATTGATGTAACTCAACTTGATCTCATTTTCAAATTCCTGCGTTCTGTATTTTTGTGAATACCGTGAATAGATAAGTTCGCCCTGAATTCCAACATGACTTGTAAAATGAATTCCAAGTAAAGCACCTACTCCATAATTTATTTTGGCTGTTGTCTGGATGGTCGTGCTATTGATCTTGTTAAAATTGAATGATGTTATTGTAGGCATGATCCTGACACCAAAAAAAACAGATGGTCCTCCCAGTAATTGCAGTGATTGTACAGATGATTCTTTTTCAACTTTCACGACTTCCCGCAAGACATAGAAATCTCTTCCTGAAACAACATTAACCTGATTTAAACTTTGTCCTAATGCTATAGAACCGCCGACCAGGTGAATTAAGAGCTGAATGAATAGAATCTTTGTTTTCATAGTGTCAGAAATCAGACTTAACTTCTGAAGGGATAAAAAAACTGAACCGCTATTCTTCTTTGGATATTTCTGTAATTTTCCCGTTTATCCAACTCACATTGAGTATTAACTTCCTCAACATTCCTGATCCGGTCAAGCAACACTTCCCGGTTTCTTTCAATTAACCTATTCAAATTCAGAAAGAAATTTTACCGGGATTGACTCAATTCTATTTAAAGTATAAGTTATCTTAGCTTTAAATGCCATATTTAACTGTATTTCAAATACTTAAACCCTGTTAAAAGGTTTTTTCTTTTGATTTCCTTTTTTACCTTTGAGGCCCTCAATTTCCATATAACAAATGTTTCAAAAAGCCCGGGATACAGCCTATCTGGAATCCACCAGTTTACTTATCCTGATCATCAGATGGAAAAAACCATTGATCATTACCATAATGGTTGCTGTTGTTGCGTCTGCTATATTTTCCGGGCCATGGTTCATTACACCAAAATTCAAATCATCGGTCGTGTTTTTCCCATCTTCAACCAATTCGATCAGCAAGGCTTTACTTGAGGATTCGAATTCAGAAAAGCAGGACATCCTTGCTTATGGTGAAGAAGAACAGGCTGAACAAATGCTACAGATCCTTAACTCTGATGAGATCAGAGAAACAATTATCAAAAAGTATAATTTACTTCAGCACTATAAAATTGAAGTGAACGATCCCTTTCCACTGTCGAAATTATACGAAGAGTTTAAAAGCAATATTACTTTTTCAAGAACAGAGTTTTTATCTGTAAGAATAGAGGTCATGGATACGGATCCACAAATGGCTGCAGACATAGCAAATGATATTTCTTCATTGCTTGATTCAATGAAAACAAAAATTCAACATGAACGTGCACAAGAAGCATTGAATATTATTGAAACTTCGTACAATGCTAAACTCAATGACCTGAAAGGGAAAGAAGATTCGCTTCAACATCTCAGGACCATGGGTATTATCGATTACGGCTCTCAGGCTGAAATATTATCCGGCGCTTATACCAATGCAGCATCTGTATTTGAAAATGAAAGTGCCATGCTGAAGGTCCTGGAAAAATATCATGATCAAAACGATTCAATCATCGTAAATACCAAGGCAAGGATCAAAGGAGCAGAAGCAAAAATGAAAGGGCTTCAATCACAGATCGACAAGATCACGCAATATGGAGGAGCAAGTATTTCTCTTAACTCGCAGATCGGATATGACAGAGCGGAACTATCAAAACTGAAGGACAAATATGAAAAACTGAAATTAGATGCTAACCAGTCATTGACACATCAGTTCATTGTAAACAAAGCTGTAAAATCAGAACGTAAATCATATCCAGTTCGCTGGCTGATCATACTTGCAACATCATTTGGAGCATTTTTTATCGCTCTCCTTACGATCATGAGTATACAACGATACCAGGAAATCAAGAATTAACAAACAATCAAGTATTCCAAAATAGAAATGAATAATCCATTCTTCAATTCGGTTGAATTAGTAAGTTTATTAGTACGCTGGAAAAAGCAACTGTTCATAGTAGGTATCGCCAGTCTGGTACTTTCAGTTATTTTTTCATCGCCTTTCTTTATCAAACCGAAGTTCAAATCGACGGCAATTGTCTATCCGTCAAACCTTATCGCCTATTCAACAGAAAGTGCTACGGAGCAGATGCTTCAGATCACTCAATCGACCGATATCCGTGATAAAATAATCCGTGCGTTTAATTTATTTGAACATTACGATATTGATACGATTTCTGATATTTCATTCCGGACAAATGTCTTCAAGGCCTACGAGGAAAATGTGATCATCAAGAAAACTGAATATGAATCCATGGAGATCACTGTCTATGATACTGATCCTCTGAAAGCATCCCAGATGGCAGATTCAATCATTGTTTATTTCAATCAAAAAGCCAGATCATTACAGGCCGAAAAGTCAAAGGAAGTCGTGGTGATTTCCAAGAATCAAATGGATGCCAAACAAGTTGAAATGGATTCAATGGAGGCTGCATTACATGACCTTCAGATCAAATACAATATCCTTGATTACAAGACACAGGCTAAGGAAGCTTCAAGGGCATATCTCAGAAGTCTGAACCAACCCAGCTCAAAAGCCGCTATTGAATCAAAATCAATTCTTGAATCATTAAAAGAAAAAGGTTCCGAAGTCAATGCCTACAACGAACATCTCTGGAGGGTAAGGGGAACATACAATGATCTTAAGATCGTATATGAAAATGCTTTACGGGATGTGACCAAGAAATTAACTTATGCCAATGTCGTTACTCCACCGCAACCTTCTGACAAAAAAGCTTATCCTATCCGATGGTTGATTGTTGTGGTGTCTGTCGGATCTTCTTTACTGATGGCATTTATCATCATTCTTGTGTTTTATTCAAACAAGGAATTTAATAAATCTGCATAGATCGTGTTAAGCAAGATTGAACTGCGAGGCTTTTATGGGCTGATCGTTCTTTTTCTTGGAGTAACCTGTTACTTCATTACAAAAGAAATGTATTGGTTCGCGGCAGCTCCATTGATACTGGGTCTTGCCTATCTTGCCATTTTTTCTCTTGATACAATTCTGTTCATTATTGCCTTTGCCACGCCATTTGCCATCACACTAAATGATAAAAGCCATGGACCGGCATTGAGTATGCCTACCGAACCTCTGATGTTCGGTGTGTTATTGCTCTTCATTTTCAAGTTTATCTTTGAAGGGAAATTTGACAAAAGAATATTATTTCATCCGGTTTCAGTTGCAATGTATCTGGTACTCGGATGGATGCTTATTACAACAATCACCAGTTCATACCCACTGGTGAGTCTTAAGCACATGATCTCGCAGTTATGGTTCATCATACCATTCTACTTCCTGGGAACACAATTATTCAGGGATAAGAAAAACATTAAAAGGTTTATCTGGGTATATCTCTTCTCACTGTGCTGTGTCGTCATCTATACTATCATCAGACATGGAGAAAACGAATGGACGCAAAAAGCAGCCCACTGGGTCATGATTCCTTTTTATAATGATCATACTGCCTATGCTGCTGTACTTGCGCTTTTTATTCCGCCGGTAATTTTTCTCTGGCGCGACAAATCCAGTTTGTTACGTGAACGGGTACTTTCGTCAATGGCCTTCTGGATTCTTTTTGTCGGTGTAATTTTAAGTTACACTCGTGCTGCATGGTTAAGTCTGGTACTTGTCATAATTCTCTATTTCATTTATGTCTTCCGTATAAAATTTAAAACCGTCTTTCTGGTTGGACTTGGAGCAGTCATTGTTTTCTTCAGTGTCAAGGACGACCTGTTCATGAAACTCGAAAAGAACCGCCAGGATTCAGCAACTGATTTCAACAAGCATATAAAATCGATTTCCAATATCTCTACAGATGCTTCGAATCTTGAGAGAATCAACAGATGGAATAGCGCCTTGAGGATGTGGGAAGAACGGCCTGTTATGGGCTGGGGACCTGGTACGTACCAGTTCAACTACGCACCGTTTCAGAAATCTGATGAAATGACAATTATTTCAACCAATGCAGGAGATATGGGAAATGCCCACAGCGAATACATTGGACCACTTGCTGAGCAGGGAATTCCCGGACTAGCCTTTATACTCATTCTTGTTGGTATAATTATCTATACCGGAACCATGACTTATTCTACAGCAAAAAATATGCATACAAGAAAATTATCACTCAGCATTTTGATTGGACTCCTCACCTATTTCATTCATGGCACATTAAATAATTTTCTTGATACCGATAAACTTGCTGTCCCGGTCTGGGCTTTTGTTGCAATGATCGTTGCGCTGGATGTGTATCATTCGAATGAAGAACCGGAGAAGATCTGATCAAGAAATTTCTTTGATCGTGAAGAGCAGAAATGAAAACCTTAAAAATTAAACACAAAGTACACCAGCAGGATTTGTGTTTAAAAATTATTACGTACTCAGGTTTTTAAACCAGCAGCTCAGCAAAGTAATATCATCCGTATAGTTTTTACTTTGACGAAAAGATGAAAGAGATGCTATCAATTGACGATGCAATTCTTCCATGTCATGCAATTGGTTTTTGGAAGTCAGAAAACTTCTTAAACGATCCATACCAAATTCCACTCCACTGTCATTCTCAACATCCGTTACACCATCGGTATAACAGTGCAACATAGCATTTGGCGGAATGAATACTTTCCCTGAATTAATAAAAGGCAGGCTTTCAAACATTCCCAATCCGGTACTTCCTTCATTGAGCATATAAACTACCTTTTCATGAATCAGGAATGGAGGATTATGCCCGGCATTTACATAATGCAACTCCCGGGTAAGGGCATGGTAACGACCGATGAAAAATGTGATGAACTTCTCTCCTTTTGCACTCTGAAAAACTTTTGTATTCAGCAACCTGACAAGGTCAGACAACGAATCGGTATGAAGAAGTAAAGCATGCAGATTCGCCTGAAAGTTAGACATCAGTAATGCTGCAGGAATGCCTTTTCCACTTACATCTGCCATGCAAAAAATGAATTCATTATCAGATACAGGAATAAAATCATAATAATCTCCCCCAACTTCCTGATGCGGCAAATAAGTAGCATGAACTTCATACTCCTTTACACGAGGCAATTTTGTGGGAAACAATAATGATTGCATCTGAGCGGCCAGCTCGAGTTCTTTGCGGATACCGGCCTGACGGATCTTCTCATTTGCAACAGTATTGTTTTCAATCGCCACAACGATCAGGTTGGTAATAGTATGAATGAATGGAATCAATTCATTTCTTTTCGGGATCACACTGTTGCCCAATCCTCCCACTAATGCATAAGCGATCAATTGATCTTTATGATAAACAGGCAGGATTGTTTCAAACGTACTGATCCATAACTCCTGTTCCATCTCAAGGTTGTGGAGTTTATTAAGTTCTCCTATGATCTTTGTCAGATCAATATCTTCAAAATTCTTGTCTGTTCCATACAACAATGAACACCGCCAGTGCTGATCATGGATCAGCAAAGCGAGTTTCTCAACTTTTAACTGACTCCGTAATACATGCTCGTATACGTCGAATAACTGCTTGCTGGAAAAATTGTAATTGATCGCTTTTGTAATCTGCAAAAGCCAATGCAATTGTAATTTCTTCGCCTGCAATTCCGCATTTACGTCCTGAACAGATGGCACTGATGATATGTTTTTTTCAACTGACAACTAGTTATCTTTTTAGTTTCTCTAATAATTCCGGCAATTGTTTTACAAGTGCCAGTTCCCTCATTTTTTCCCGGGCCTCCTGAGTGGGACTTCCGAAATAGGTTTTACCGCCTTCTAGTGATTTTGGTACTCCCGATTGTCCGAGAACAACTGCACCTTTACCGATTGTAAGATCTTTCTGAACGCCGACTTGTCCCCAGAGGATGACATCATCTTCAATGGTTACTACTCCTGCTATTCCGACTTGTGCAGCGAATAAACAATTTTTTCCGATCACTGTATCATGTCCAACGTGGACCTGATTGTCCATCTTAGTTCCATCTCCAATGACTGTATCACCGGAAACGCCTTTATCAATTGTACACGATGCACCGATCTCTACCTTATTACCAACGATAACCCGGCCACAGGATACCATCTTATCATAACCTTCCGGACGTCGTTTAAAATAAAATGCATCTGAACCGATCACCGTTCCCGAATGAATGACCACATCATCACCTATGATCGTATGATCATAAATGCAGACATTGGCGTGGATAAGACAATTTTTCCCAATCTTTACATTGTGTCCGATAAAAACTCCCGGTTGAATGATCGTTCCAAGACCGACTTCAGCTGTTGTACTGACCGGAGAAGTCGACTTTTCAAAGGTCCTGAATTTTTTAACAATGGTAACATATGCTGAAAAAGGATCTTCAGCAAAAAGCAACGCTTTCCCTTCCGGAATACTGACTTCTTTGTTGATGATCACAAAGGAAGCGGCAGACTGCAATGCTTTATCATAGTATTTTGGATGATCCACAAAGGTGATATCACCTGTTTCTACTTTATGAATTTCATTGATACCGCTGACAAGGAATTGGCTATCGCCAAGGACACGGGTACCGGTCAATTTGGCCAATACCTCTAATTTTACAGGAACGTCGAATTTCATTGTTTACAAAAATAGTCTTTTTGCCTCCAAAATGCCTGATAATACTGAAAAGTAAAACACATTTATTAACATGAAATTTTAATTCTCATCCTACCATGAAAAAAAGCTATTTTCGCCCCTGAAAATGAGAATCGCTGTCAATACCAGAATGCTGCTGAAGGGTAAAATGGAAGGAATAGGTTATTTTACCTATGAGACCATGCAGCGAATGGTTAAAAATCATCCTGAACATCAGTTCATTTTTATTTTTGACAGGCCATTCGACGACTCATTTATTTTCTCTGGCAATGTTGAACCTGTTATCGCTTCTCCTCCGGCCAGGCATCCGTTATTATGGTATTGGTGGTACGAGCATTCTTTGCCTCGTGTTTTCAGGAAAATAAAAGCAGATCTGTTTATTGGTACTGACGGGTATCTTTCTGTTGCATCCACTATCAAAACGCTTTCTGTTTTTCATGACATCAATTTTGAACATTATCCTGAAGATCTCCCTGTTTTCAACCGGATCTTCTACAGACATTATTTCCCAATCTATGCACGGAAAGCAGCCAGGATCGCTGCAGTCTCCGGGTTCACTAAAATGGATGTTGCAGAAAAATATAAAATTGATCCGGGAAAAATAGACATTGTTTATAACGGGGTTTCAGAACAATTCAAACCGCTTTCACAGGATGAGATCCTAAAGGTCAGGACTAATTTTTCACATGGCCAACCTTACTTTCTTTTTGTCGGATCACTGCATCAAAGGAAAAATATTTCCAATATGCTTAAGGCTTTTGATGTCTATAAAAAGTCGGTCTCTTCGCCGGTAAAGATGGTTCTTGCCGGAGCGAAACGTTGGTGGACAGAAGAAATGGAAACCACACTGCAGAACATGGAACACAAAGCAGATGTGATCTTCACAGGAAGAGTCACGTTTGAAGAGTTGTGTAAAATAACGGCAGCGGCCTTAGCAATGACCTATGTTTCAACTTTTGAAGGATTTGGTATTCCAATTGTTGAATCGATGCGTTCAGGAGTACCTGTAATCACTTCCAATGTAACTTCAATGCCTGAGATTGCCGGGAATGCTGCGCTGCTTTGCGATCCGTTTTCAGTGCAGTCCATTGCAGATGCAATGATCAGGATTTGTTCTGATGAGCAATTGAGAAAAAAACTCACAGATGCCGGCTTGATCCGGCAGGCTGATTTTTCGTGGGATAAAACAGCAGTTCAACTCTGGAATACTGTTGAAAAAACATTGCTTTCATCCTGAAAATCTGAGGTAAGTTTGATTACTTTAGGTTCGCAGAATTTTATATGTTAAAACAATTTCACCAGGAGCATTTACTTGAAACCGGATGCGATGAAGCCGGACGCGGTTGTCTGGCCGGACCGGTATATGCTGCCGCTGTAATACTTCCTCCTGATTTTCATCATCCGCTTCTGAATGATTCCAAACAACTCACAGAATCTCAACGATATTTGTTGAGGCCAATCATCGAGAAAGAAGCGATTGATTTTGCTTATGCTTTCGCTACACACGCTGAAGTCGACAAGATCAATATACTGAATGCATCTTTTTTAGCAATGCACAGGGCCATCTCGAAACTTAAGCATCCACCGGAATTTTTACTCATCGATGGAAACAGGTTTAAAAAATATCCGAATACAGACCACAAATGTATCATTGGCGGCGACGGAATTTATACTTCCATTGCAGCTGCATCTATCCTGGCCAAAACTTACAGGGATGATTATATGAATGAATTGCATTTGACCTATCCGCACTATGGATGGAATACCAATAAAGGCTATGGTACCTTAACGCACAGAAATGCCATTTCAGAATTTGGCCTTTCCCCTTTTCACAGACTTACCTTCCGGATGCTGCCAACTCAACTGGCTCTTGAATTCAACAATGATTCGTTATAAGATCATTGTTTCCCATTACGGACCACCCATTCTAAGTCGTATTTTGCAGTTCTTATGAAAAGAATTGTCATTAGTTCAATTATTGCGCTTTTTGTACTGATAATTGCTGCTACGGGATATTATTATTCGCAGAAATATGCAGTTCTGCATAGCAATCCCATTGATGCAATTCCTACTGATGCTGCCTGGTTCCTTGAATTGAAGAATCCTAAAACCGGTGTTGACCAGCTCTCAAAAACCGATTTCTTTAAAACTCTGAGTAAAGACTCTTCATTCAGTGTCATAAAAAAAAGTATTCATTGGCTGGATTCGGTTTCAAAAACAGATGAGCTTTCTACTACAATCTGGCAAGAACAAAAGTTATTTATTTCTGCCCATCCTATAAAAGCAACTGATTTTGACCTTCTGTATACCTGCAATTTACCGAGAGGGAAATCTGCCAATAACCTGAATTCAATTATTGAAGATCTTACCGGTGACACCTATGAGAAGGAAGAACGGGAATATGAAGATGTAAGAATCCATGAACTGACGAAAAACAATGAAAGCTACTTCACTTATGCTATTTCGAAGGGAGTATTTATGTTTAGCAGGACTTCCTTTCTGGTTGAAGATGCCATTCGTCAGCTGAAGTCGGGGATCTCATTTAATAAAACAAAAACATTTACAAAGACGGGTACAAAATTCGGAACTGATGAATCAATTCTGCTTTTTGTAAATCACTTTGGATTACATGATATGCTGACGGGCTACATAAATTCTGAACGTTCCGGATTTATGGAAGCGATCAACAACATCTGTCGCTGGACACGGTTTTCTATTAAGCCTGAAAGCAATTCTATTTTATTCAAAGGCCTTAGCTCATCGTATGATTCAACAGATCTTTTTTCATCTCTGCAAAATCAATCGGTTGCAAATTCAATTTGCGCATCTGTAATACCTGCAAGAACTGCATTTCTTCTCAACTTCTGTGTACCTGACATTAATAAAACATTAAGCAAGCTCCGCTCAAACGGACATTATTTTATACCTGAAAACAGCACTTCTGTTTACATCGACAGCCTGAATAAAAAATATAATTTCAACCTAAATCGCCTGATGACCGGTTGGAATAAAAAAGAAATCGCTCTGGTTATTACAGAACCAGGTAGTATGGATCTGACAAATAATACATATGCGCTTATCAGAACAGAAAATACCGCTGATGCAATGCAATCACTTGAAAAGATCCAGAACGCAGTCGGAAAATCAAGAAACAATGAAAAATACCGTTCGCATACTATCAGTAATTTCAATCTGAATTCAGTTGTCCCTTTATTCTATGGAAATATGTTCATCGATATTGAACAATCCTTTTATACGACCATCCGTGATTTTGTAGTTTTTGCAAACAGTCCATCAATATTAAAAAGCCTGATTGATGATTATGAAGATAAAAAGATCTTAGCCAATGAAGCGGATTTTATTTCACACAATAAAAACTCCATTCTTCAAGGTCAATTCAACATTTACTTTAATTTTCAGAGGGGGACAAATATCTTAAGGTCGATTTCAAACGAGGATATTTCCATGAAACTTATCAATGATGGAATCATTAAAAAAAGTGTACAGTCTTTTGCTTTTTCCGCTTCTGCTAAAAACGGAATGACAAGCTCCATGGGCCGAATTGATTTTTCAGGAAAGATCAAAAAAGAAATCCATTTGCTATGGTCCTCTCAACTTGACACAACACCTGCTACTCCTCCTTTTGTAATCGTAAACGGCGAAAACAAATTTATCGCAATTCAGGATAACGAACTCAACCTGAATTTTTATAATGATGCCGGTAGGTTACTCTGGAAAAAACATCTTGGAGAAAAAATCCTGAGCACCATATACTACATTGACCAATATAATAACGGCGAATGCCAGATGCTCTTTAATACAACAAACAAACTATACCTGATCGATACAAAAGGTGATTCAATCAGCAATTTCCCGATCCGGCTCCCGGCACCGGCTACGAATGGTTGTTTGCTTAAGGATTTTGATGGATTTAAAAAATTTGAGATCTATATTGCCTGTCAGAATGGTTCGATCTACGCCTATGAGATCAGTGGCAAACCTTTGCCACAGTGGATAACCAAGCAGATGACCTTTGGGATAAACCATGATTTTATTCCGTTTCGTTTAAACAATAATGATTTTATTCTGGCATATGGTGATAATTCACAATTTATCATTGACAGAAAAGGAAAGATTGTCCGATTGAAACCATTAGAAAATGTAATTTCAAAATCAATTGTTGCCTATTCAGACTCGGGAAAGAAATGCATGATCTACACTTCCGATATAACCGGCAAAGTCTTTAGCATTGACCCTGCAAATACAAATGAGCGAACTGCCCTGAACCTTTCTGAAACGATTACCGATTTGATCGCGTATGGAAATAAGTCTGATGATGCAATCGCATTTCTAAGTAACAAGAACCTCTATTACTACGCAGGTACCGGGGATCCGGAATTGGTTACATCTCTGGAAAGCAATTCCGATCTTGAATTTGTTCAACAGATCAATTTTGCGGGACGTGCCGGTATTATTGACAGATCAAAAAATAAATTCTATCTGCTGTCTTCAGATGTTTCAATAGCAGATGGATATCCGGTCTGGGGTAATTCAGATTTCAGTCTGATGACAAGCGAAGACAATACTGCTAAATCATATATTGTGATCTCAGATTCGAATGGCGTCCTTTATGTATATAGCGAATAGTTCAATTCCATAAATTAAAAATAAATTCAACAAAAATGAACGCACAAAAAAAATTTCCGCTAATCGGTTTGCTGCTTGTATCTCTTATGATACAATCCTGCATTAAAGACAATGACTTTGATTACGACAAAATTGCAGCCAGCACGTGGAATCCTGATGTAGCTGTTCCATTGATTCATTCTTCGTTAACAATTCAGGATATCATCGCTTCCGGCGATTCCAACATTGTGGCAATCGACTCCAATCATCTGGTATCTCTTATCTACCGAGGTAAAATTTACTCTATATCAGGAAATGAATTGTTTCAGTTTAGCGATCAGACTGACAATACGCCTTTTACTTTCAACTCAAGTGATAGTTCAACATTATACTCTACGAATGTTCTGACTAAAACCATCCCAAAAACAACTTCCTTCAGTTTTCCAGGAACAGAACAGATCGATTCAATGAATATCAAATCCGGTACGCTTGAAATTGAGATCAGATCTACGGTTCCACATTCAGGGACTATGAATATTTCAATTCCTTCCTTGACTTTCAATGGAACAGCTTTAAGTTTTACTGTACCATTTACTGCAAGCACAGGTTCGCAGGTTATAAAAATTGACAGTACATTACTTGGTGGATATTTATTCGACCTTTCTTCTTCCGGCACATCAAATAATTTCGGCTTGACTTATGTGACCACTCTTACGAACACAGGCACTACTCTTTCCATGACAAACAGGAACATTGATGTTGCAGCAAGATTTAGAAATATAAAGTTTTCAAGTGTCTTTGGTTATCTGGGAGTGCATACCATTGACTTGATCGAAGATTCTTCAAGGATCACATTGTTTGATAATTTCCAGAGTGGTTCAATGTATTTTGAGGACCCGAAAATGACTTTTACAATGTCGAATTCCTTTGGTTTACCGATCGATGCACATGTTTCTTCATTTGCAGCACTCAGACCTAATGGAACCTCTGTACCCATCACTGGTTCAATTCCCGATCCACTACCCATTGGTTACCCACTGATTGCCGGAGAGACGTCTTCAAGCAATTTTGTTTTAGACAAAACAAACAGCAATATCCAATTTGTGATCAGTCAGGCTCCGAGATATATTGTTTACACTCTGAATGCATCAAGTAATATTCCAAGTGTTCCGATTAACTTCCTCACAGATTCCAGCCGGTTGAATGCTGATATTCAGATCGATTTCCCATTACGCGGGTATGCAAGCAATTTTACTGTTATGGATACTGCTAATTTCAGTCTGGAAAGAATAGATGAAATTGAATCAGCAGTTTTCAGGATTAATATTGATAATGGATTTCCTGCCAGAGCATTTACTCAGATCTATTTTACAGACTCAAATTATGTTTTACTTGACTCCATGCTTTTAGATCCTTCTAACATACTTGTAGAATCAGCAGAAATTGATGCGAACGGAAGGGTAATTCGATCTACTCACAGAACGGGCGATGAACCTTTCAACAAAGCTAGAATTGAACATCTTTACAATGCTAAAAAATTACTAATTGTTTCAGTTATTGATACCAAAGATTCTCCAACCAGAAATGTCGAGATCTATGACTCGTACAAGCTGGATGTCAGAATCGGCGTGCGTGCACAATTAAATGTAAAATTTCAATAAGCTTAATCAATCCTGAAAACAATGAAAAAAATTCTATCACTACTATACATGGTCTTTCTGATCTCAATATGTTCAGCGCAACAAGACCTTACTTTATATAATATGAATACGATTGGCGAATCAATCGAAGTCAATCCATCCCTGATGCCTGCCAATAAATACTATGTCGGGTTGCCGGGGATCAGTTCTAATTATTACCTTTTCAGCAACAACAGTTTTACTTACAGGGATTTTCACTATGTGCGTTCTGATGATTCAACGGTAATTGATGTTGATAAAGCACTGAGCAAACTTGACAAATCAAATTTTCTGACTTCACAGGTTCGGATAAACCTGCTTGGATTCGGTTTTAAGATCGACAAGAATTACTTTTCTGCAAATATTACTGAAAGGGTAAATTTCCTGTTTACGTTTCCTGAAGAATTATTCAACCTGATTGACAAAGGTAATGGTGCATTCATAGGTCAAACCCTTGATTTCAGCAAGATCGGATTTGACGCATCACATTTCCGTGAATACGGTTTAGGATGGGCAAGAGAAATGAATGATAAACTTACCCTAGGAATCAGATTGAAGTATTTATATGGAATGGAAAACTTTAGTTCAACATTCGGTGACCTGAGTCTGACAACAAGTGCTTCGGATTATGCTTTGGAATTGAATACAAATATTACAGTGAATACTTCATCTCCTGTAAATCATCCTGATGGTTATGATCAGTTCGAAGGAATTGGCTGGGGAACCTATGTAAACAAATTAAAGAACAGAGGTTTCGGAGCCGATCTGGGAGCGACATACAAACTGAATGAGAAATGGGCATTGAATACAAGTATTCTGGATCTTGGATATATCAAGTGGAAAAGCGATGTGAAAAATTTTGTTACTGATGCGGGGAGATACTTCTTTGACGGAGTCGATATTTCTGACTTTATCAACGATTCAACTAGTAATGTAGAAGGTGTACTTGACTCTCTGGGGAATGCGTATAAGGCAAAAGAGAACACAAATTCATATACAACCAACCTGCCAACGCATGTTTACCTGGGTACTAATTACACGATCAATGAAAAGAGTTCTGCATCTGCTCTTGTTCATGCAACTTTTTTCAAGAAAACTATCCAGCCAACTTTTACTCTTGGATATAACCTGAAAGTTGGAAATCACTTAAGCGTTGCAGCAAATTATTCTGTTATCAATAAAAATTTTGATAACATAGGATTAGGTATGTCAACGAATGCCGGACCAGTCCAGCTTTATGTTACAACAGATAACATCATTGGCACCATTGATCCGCTTTCGAATCATACTGCACATGTGCACTTTGGTATTAATCTTATTTTTGGCAGGCCGCTTCGTGACAGGGATAAAGATAAGGTTGCAGATAAACACGACCGGTGTCCTGATACTCCTGGTTTAATTGCATTGCAAGGCTGTCCGGATCGTGACATGGATAGTATTCCTGATATTGATGATAAATGTCCGGACATCAAAGGACTTGCAAAATTCGCAGGTTGTCCTGATACAGATAACGACGGAATCACCGATGCTGAAGATCGTTGTCCGGTCGATTCCGGTTTGGTCGCATTTCAAGGATGTCCGGATTTTGACGGCGATAGTATTCCTGACCTTGAAGACAGTTGCGCTACTGAAAAAGGTCCGATCGATTTCCATGGTTGTCCTGATACAGATGGTGACCTCATCATAAATAAACTTGACAGTTGTCCATTCGCAAAAGGACCTGCTACAAATAACGGTTGTCCGGTAATTGAAAAAGTAGAGATCAAACCTGAACCGATCAAGAATATTCCAACAAAAGAAGAACAGGAGATCATCAACAAAGTCTTCAAGAATCTGGAATTTGAAACCGGAAAATCCGTCATACGGAAATCCAGCTATGAATCACTTGATGAATTGGTAAATCTGTTGCAAAGAAAACCTGCTTATAAATTGCTGGTTGAAGGACATACAGATAATGTTGGCGCTGCGAGCTACAATATGAAATTATCAAAGAACCGTGCCGAAGCAGTTAAAAAATATATTACGGATAAAGGGATCGACGGAGTAAGGATCACCGCTATCGGATATGGCCTGACAAAACCTGTTGTGTCAAACAAAACTGCTGAAGGGCGCCAAAGAAACAGGAGAGTTGAATTTACAATACAGTAAGTAATTAAATCAAAAGTCAGAAATGCAACTTGATAAGCCGCATTTCTGACTTTTGATTTTTAACTTTATTTCTTGCGGAGAAACTCCAAAATACTACGTGCTTCCGCTTCGGTCAAATTATTATCCAGCATCTGAGAATAATAAATTGCAAGTAATTCTTTAGCTAAAGAATCTTTCTGTGTCATTTCCATTGGATTCAACAACATATTCATTATCCATTCCGGTCTGCGGCGATCAGTGATACCGGCTAATCCCGGTCCGATTCCTTTTTCAGCACTTAACTTATGACAACTGGTACATTTTGAATTGAATAATTGTTCGCCGGTTTTTACCATTGATTCATCAATTTCATCCGCTAATTTCAACTCCTTTACCGGACCAACTCCTTTACCATCATAATATTTATTCTCCGGTCGGCTCAATTCAGAATGGTTATTTCCTGAATTTCCGCTTCTATCATTGCTACATGATGAGAAGAAAGATATTGAAAGTAGTATTAATACTTGTAATTTCATCAGATTTGAATTAAATTTACACTAAAGGTTTCGAGTCACAAAAGTATCAGAATCCTGACATTTTCAATTCTGAAAAATAAAATTATTTTAACCAGAAAATCTGTGGTGCTACTGCATATATGAAAGTTTTCAAGATCCATTTGAAAGTACTGATTGGTTTTGCCATTGCAATCGCAGGGATCGGATTTTTTCTCTATACAACATATACGAATTCCCAATTAAGCATAACTGATAGTCAGAACATTTCTCACCATTTAAAGATCATGAAAATTTCTGAATCTTTATTGGATGACGTACAGGATATGGAAACCGGATACAGAGGATATGTGATCACCGGAAATCCTGATTATCTGATTCCGACTGATTCAGCATTCAAATCAATTCCTTCTGATATAAAAGAGTTGATCTCGGTCACTGAAAATGTTCCTAAAGAATATTCTGTTGCAGTTAAACTTTCCGAATATATAAGATCAATGATGGTTTATGCCAAAATGATCATTTCGTTAAGGAAGGAAAATAAAACCGATGAAGCTGTTGCGGAAATTAAGACGAATAAAGGCATCCTACTTATGGATCAAGTCCGGAAAAACATATCCATCCTTGAAGAAAATGGCCGAATTGCACTCAATGAATCCAACAGAAAAAAAGAAGAGATTGCCAACGAAACCAAACAAAATTTCATTGTTCTTACCCTGGTACTTTTCTTTAAACTCGTTTTGGTTTACCTTATCATTGCAGGTGACCTGAAGAAACATGACCACAATCAGCAAAAACTAGTTATAGCTAATAAAAGGATCCTCGACCTCTATGATGAAGCACCTTGTGGCTATCTTTCACTTAACAAAGATGGGATCATTGTTGATATCAATAAAACAGCATTGTCATGGTTGTCGTTTCCGATTGAAGAAATAAAAGATAAAAAGAAATTCTCAGACCTGGCTACGACAGGCTTCAAAACCATATTAGAAAATCTCCTTGTAAAAGCTTCTTTAGTCAATCATGAAATTGAATTAATTACTTCAAAAGGAAAAGTAATTCCTTTTCTGATTGACACAAAGATCAATTATGACAATGATGGAAAAATCCAGTATATCCGGACCGTATTAACTGATATAAAAGAACGAAAGAAAGCTGAAACAAAGGCCAATTATCTTGCTACACTGATAGAGAATACCAATGACTCTATCATTTCAACTGACAAGAATTTAATGATCAAGAGCTGGAATAAAGGTGCAGAAAAACTGTTTGGACATACTTCTGAAGCTGCAATTGGGAATTTGTTATTTGATTTTCTGAAATTACCAACAACACACGAGCTTGAAAACGAAATGTGGAAAGACCTTATTTCCACCGGCAAATGGACAATTGAATCAACGCATTTAAAAGAAGAAAGAAAACTGATTTACATTCAAAACTCTGTTTCTTTATTCAATCAGTACAACGACACTAATTTTGTTTTAATTTTCATCAGTCAGGACATCACCACACAAAAGGAGCATGAAAGAACTTTAAAAGATTTCAATCAGAAACTTCAGGTCAAGGTCATAGAACAAACAGAAGAAATCACAAGTATTTTTGACCGGATTTCAGAAGGATTTGTTTCGTTCGACAACAATTTCAATGTTACATTTGCCAATCCATATACAGAGAAATTGATTGGGATCTCCAGAGAGAAGATAATAGGAATGAATTTCCTGAACTTTTTCAAAGGAGCAAGGAATCCAAACATTTTAATGAAAATAAAAAAAGCTAAAGAAGAAAATATAAATTCAGAATTTGAAGAGTATTCAGAATATTTTAAAAAATGGATCCATGTAAAAGTGTACCCTTCATTCAGAGGTACTGCACTTTTCTTTCTGGACATAACAGACAAAAAAGAATCGGAATCCAAACTGATAGAGAATGAAAAAAAGTACAGACTATTGTTTCAGAATAATCCTATTCCAATGTGGGTAATTGACCTGAGTAATCAGGCAATTATAGATGTAAATGAAGCAGCGATCCAACATTACGGCTACAGTTTTAATGAATTCATCGGAAAAAGTTTTGTAGAACTCCGACCTCCCGAAGAACAGGAAAAAGAAATAAACCTTTCTGAAATCAATAGTGATGAAAATTTCAATGCAGGAGTCTGGAATCATATGAAGAAAAACGGAGAGCGGATCCAGGTAGAAATTCTAGCTTACTCAATGATCTATGAAGGCAAGAATTGCAGACTGATACTAAGCAACGACATCTCAGAAAAAATTAAATCGAAAGAAGAACTGGAAGCATCGAGAGACCAGCTACGAAACCTGTCGAGTTATCTTGAAAAGGTTCGTGAAACAGAGCGAACAAATATTGCCCGTGAAATCCATGATGAACTTGGCCAACAACTTACCGGACTTAAAATGGATGTTTCATGGATCTCCAAGAGAATAAAAAACAAGGAGCCACTGATAGAAGAAAAAATCCAAGGAATGTCGAAATTGATCGATGATACAGTTAAAACAGTACGGAAGATTGCTTCAGAACTCCGGCCGGGAATTCTTGACGACCTTGGACTTGTTGCAGCTTTAGACTGGCAAAGCAAAGAATTTGAGAAACGTACCGGAATAAAATGCTACTTTACGACTGATAATATAGATCATCATTTTAATAAAACCATCTCAACAGGAATTTTCCGCATATATCAGGAAGCTTTGACCAATGTTGCAAGACATTCCAAAGCCAGCAGAGTAGATTCATCGATCTTTATCAATAATGATGAAATGATCGATATTACAATAAAGGATAATGGAATTGGAATGAGTAATGAAAATCAAGGACGCTCAACACTTGGACTTGTTGGAATGAAAGAAAGAGCATTTATGCTGGATGGCCAGCTGGTAATTGAATCAAATGAAGGAAATGGCACACGAATAAACTTAAAAATCCCATATCATAATTAAAATTTTATACCATGAATATATTACTTGCAGACGACCACTCAATTGTCAGAAGGGGACTAAAAGAAATTTTACTGGAAGAATTTCCGGACGCTAATTTTCAGGAAGCTTCTGACGGGCAAGAGCTTATCAGAAAGATGAGAGGAGATAAATTTGATGTGATCATTAGTGATGTCTCCATGCCCGGGAAAAACGGTCTGGAGGCCTTAAAGATCATCAAGTCTGAAGCACCCGCAATTCCTGTACTTGTACTTAGCATTCACCCTGAAGAACTCTATGCCATCAGAGTTTTGAAAGCAGGGGCTTCCGGATATCTCACAAAAGAAAGCGCTCCCGAAGAACTGGTTAAAGCTGTACGCATGGTTATGATGGGAAGAAAATACATTACTCCTTCACTTGCGGAAAAAATGGCGTCTAATTTTGATAATGACTTCAGCAAACTCCCACATGAACTTTTATCTGATCGTGAACTGGATGTCTTAAAATCAATTGCCAGTGGAAAAACAGTTTCCGAGATCGCTATCGAACTTTCTCTGAGTGTAAATACAATTTCAACATATCGCTCCAGAGTATTGGAAAAAATGAACCTGAAATCAAATTCAGAATTGACGTTTTATGCCATTTCAAATAACCTGCTGTAAAATATTTTGTAAATAGTTTTCTCAAGTATTACTCAACTACCACCTGACTCTAAAGGTTCCGTTTTTTCTTGTTGAAATTTCATTGACAGCAGTACACTTCTTTTATCTATACAAAGTGAAGCTTCGCCGTAATTGTCACTGTTCAATCCAAAATTGTAGTACAAACAATGACAAGACAAACATAGTTTACTTGTCAAAATTCAGTGAACATATGACTTTAATTTACTGTATAAATTATCGTTAGGAAACAAAAATGAACCAGGATAAAAGAGGGCTTAAGATTTTAATAGTTGAAGATTCTATGCTGATCGTGAAAAGACTTTGGTCCTTATTATCAGACATGGAAGGTGTCGCTACACTGGCTCACGCAAAGGACGGAAATGAAGCTATTTTACTGGCGAAAGAGATCAATCCGGACGTCATTATTTTAGACATAAAAATTCCGGGAAAAAGCGGAGTTGAAGTACTTCCTGAACTGAAACTTAAATCCTATGCAAAGGTGATCATGCTGACCAATTACTCAGATGTTTATTATAAGAATTTATGTCTGAAACTTGGAGCTGAGTACTTCTTGGATAAGTCCAATGAATTCGAAAAAATCTACGAAATCCTGCTTAGTATTGAGCCGGTACATTAATTGTCATGGTTTGTACGACAAAGCTCGTATCTGTTCTGTGACAAGAAATTGAGTCAAAGTTCTATTTTTATCGCTACCGGTATGTGCATCTTTGCACCAGCAATTTTTGGTAGTTGTTAGAAAATTTATAATAGTGTTAGGCGATTGCGGGTGTGTGTGCCGCGAGTGTGTGGGTCGCTTAACCAGTGTTAGAGTGAAAGCGGGTATGTGTGTGCCTGCGTGTGTGTGTGAAGGCTCAAAGTCCCTGTTGAAAAGCAGGGACGAGAGCTTTTTTTTTGCCTTCAACTTTTCGATTCTTACGTCGTGACTTTAATTAGAAATCAGGATTATCCGATATAGCTATTTCCATTTGAATGTAAATTCAATTTGCAAAAAATGGTTTTTTATTGGATAGCACTAATTGTAATTGAACTTATAATTCAAAATTGAAATTGTGCACTCTATGACTATTGTAACATTATAAAAAGCACTAAAGTCTTTAATAATGTTCATTTTAAACTCTTAGTTATTACTTCTTTTCAAAATATGGGACACTGTCGTCAGACTTCTCTTCCTTCTGTTGCCAGTAAAAATTTGTAACTACACTTCCTTCTTTTGTTTTCAGTAATCTTCCAAAAATTGCATTCGTTACATTGAATCGAACATCCGTTACTCCAATGGTAAATGATGTAGGTATTACCACTTCAACAGACGCTCCTTCAACAGGAACGGGAGCACCCTTGGGTGGGGGACTACCAGCAACGATCACTTCGTAGCCGTTAATTTCCAGCAAAGGTTTTAAAAAATCAACCCTTGATTGATCAGCATTTTTTTCAACGATAGCACATTTTACTCCATTAAGATCTTCAAACAAGTGATTCTGATTGATAGCCATTTTATTAAATTCCTTTACTTAACGATAAGATATATTCATAAACGTGTCCTGAAAATCCTGTGAGCAATATACCCGCCAGACAAATTACCAATACAAATTTAAGAGAAAGGCCTGAATGCAGTTTCGGAACTGAATCTTCATTTTCATCCATGAACATTGCACGGATCACACGCAGATAATAATACAGTGCAATGATCATATTCAATGCAGCAATAGTGATCAGGAACAAGTCACCCTTTGATGCACCGGCTTTCAATAAAAATATTTTACCAAAGAATCCGGCAGTTGGCGGAATTCCTGCAAGGGAAAATAATGCTATTGCAAGTGTCCATGCTAAAAAAGGATTTTGTTTTGCCAGTCCTTTGTAAGAACTGATCGTCTCTCTCCCACTCTTTTCCGCTATCTGTGACACTACTCCAAATGCAGCTATGTTTGAAAAAAGATAAACTACAATGAAGTAAATCGATGAAGTAACTCCTTCTGCAGAACTTCCAGAAATACCTACAAGTATATAGCCTACCTGAGTGATCGAAGAGAATGCTAGAAACCGCTTCATATTGTCCTGCCTGATGGCAAAAATATTTCCGGTGATCATTGTTACTATGCTCAGCACATACAATAATAAATACCAAGTCTGGTACAATGACCCAAAGACATGATATAGCAGAAACGAAAATACAATGATCATTGCACCTTTACTGATCACTGAAAGAAAGGCAGTGACAGGTATCGGTGAACCTTCATAAACATCTGCCGTCCATAAATGGAAAGGAACTACCGACAGTTTAAATGCAACACCAACAAAAAGCAGTACAAACCCCATAATGTACAAAGGTGTTTCCTGAATTACTATAGTCAATACCTCAAAACTTAATGTTCCTGATGCACCATAAAGAAATGAAATTCCCATCAGCATCAGACAACTTGAAAATGCCGACGACATGATCA
This sequence comes from Bacteroidota bacterium, assembly GCA_049363815.1. GTDB lineage: Bacteria > Bacteroidota > Bacteroidia > AKYH767-A > 2013-40CM-41-45 > JADKIH01. The sequence goes on along the minus strand of JBMQEM010000145.1, from coordinate 19,466 downwards.
TTTTCATAGCTGCTTCCCCGGACCTTCTTTCAGTCAGGCCGAAATTACACAATGCAGCAAGAGGAATTGAAGACAATTCAAGTGAGAGATAGAATATTAACAGATTTCCGGAGGAGATCATGAAAAACATACCGAGCAAGGTCGATAAGAGCAATAGATAAAATTCCGCAACATGCTCGCACTTCTTCAGCCAGTCGACAGAAAATAATGAAATCAGTAAAACACCTGTACTTAATAAATTTTTTCCAAAATTACCGAGATCATATGATTTATAGACGCCACCGAATAATTCACCTTCACTGACCGGCAGCCAACCGAGAATACAATTAATGATCAGCAATACATTAATGGTTCCAATCCACATGTTACTGCTTCTGCCATTGTCTGCGATCTTCATGATCAAAAGGATCACAAGGAGTGCAACCAGCATTAATTCATTCTTCATCATTAAAATCAGGTCCATTGTTCCGGTTAGTTTAATGTGAATACTCTGTTAACATTTTTCATGATCTCATTTGTTCCCGGCGTGATCAGGTCATTCAATAAGAATGGACTTAATCCAATGACCAGTATTCCTGCAAGTAATAATGATGCTGCTGCTTTTTCATTCCAAGTAGCATCAGTCAAACTTTCAAACTCTTTGTTTTTGATAACTCCCATTAACGACATGCCTGATGCCCGGAGAATATAAACTGCTGTTACAACAATTGACATACAAGCGACGATAGTTGATACTCTGTAAAACATCTCTACCCTCTCCCATGATCCGACAAAAACTGTCATCTCGGCAACGAACCCGCTCAACCCCGGTAAACCTAATGAACACAGACCGGCAAGAATAAAGACCGTACTGATAAACGGCATGACTTTAAGCAAGCCGCCAAGTTCATTGATCATCCGGGTATGCGTTCTTTCATAGATCATTCCAATTGCTGCGAAGAAAAGTGCCGTCATTAATCCATGTGATACCATCTGAAGCACTGCTCCATTGATGGCAGAAGGTGTCAGCATTCCGATTCCAAGTAATACAAATCCACAGTGACTTACAGATGAATAGGCGTTCATGTATTTCAGGTCCTTTTGCATCATTGTTGCAAAAGCACCATAAATAATTGCAATTGCCGCGAGTCCCACAATGTATGCTGAATAGTAATGTGCTGCCTCAGGCATTAAATAAGCTGCAACACGAAGACATCCATATCCACCTAACTTCATTGATATTCCTGCAAGAAACATCGATGCTGCAGTTGGTGCTGAAGAGTGTCCGTCAGGTACCCATGTATGAAACGGGAAGATCGCAGTGAAGATCCCAAAGCCAACGAATAAGAATGGGAAAAATATCAATTGGGTCTGGAGAGGGATATTCTGTGTACTTAGGGACATCAGATTGAATCCTGATGATTCAGAAGTAGCATTGAAATATATTCCAAGTAATCCAACCAGCACCAGTGCTGATCCACCCATTAACATCAACGCTAATTTATTTGCACTATACTCCTTTTTCCCGCTTCCCCAGATTCCTATCAGTAAATACTTTGGTATGACTGCTACTTCAAGAAAGAAGAACATACAGAACAAATCAAGTGAAATAAAGAAACCGTAAGCACCGGCACTCAATAAAGTCAGCAGAAAGAAAAACTCTTTGGTCATCTTCTCAACCTTCCATGAAACAAGAACTCCTGCAAGTACAACTATTGCTGTCAGCATGATCATGGCTATGGAAATACCATCGACACCGATATGATAATTGATGTTCAGCGAAGAGAACCAGGGCACACTTGACTCAAATAACATCTGACCGGCATTCATTTCAGGGACTAATGCATTGAACCGGATGAGCAAAAAACTACAGGCAAGTAACTGGACCACTGCTCCGGTCAAAGCAAAGATCCGGACAGAATTTTTGCTTCCGGCAAATAGGATTGCCAGACAGGTTAACAATGGAAGTATTATAAGCAGATTCAAATTCATCCTATAGTAGTTGTAAGTAGTAGAGAGTAATTATCAGTAACCCCAAAGTTCCGGCAAGGAACCAGAGAGAATATGACTGGATCTTCCCTGACTGCCAGCCTGAAGTTGAAAAGGAAAATACCTGAGTTGCCTTTCCAATAGTATTAATTAATCCGTCCACAATATGCTTGTCAAACCAACTAGCCGGTTGTGCAATCAGATTGAATATGATACGCTTTGTTATGAAATTATAAACTTCATCGACATATAATTTTCGTTTCAGGGATGTATACACTGCTCCAAACCTCGCAGAAAGAATAACGGCTTTGTCATCATCCTTCATGAAAAAATAAATTGCAAATAGAATCCCTATTGAAGACACAGCGATTGGCAGTAAGGAAAAACTCCAGTTTGTATGCGTCTCAAGAGAAACACCGTCAGAAGTTATCAGATTACTGAATGGAATAAATCCTGCCAATACTGATCCAAAGGCTAGAACGATCTGAGGACCTAACATGGAAGAACTTCCTTCACCGTGATGCGAATGCGAATGCTCTTTTTCCTGACCTCTGTAAAAAATTGAAAAGAAAAGACGGAACATATAGAATGAAGTCAATCCAGCTGTAACCACGGCTACCCAGAAGATCAATTTATCGTGATGAAATGCAGCGAGCAATATTTCTTCCTTACTGTAAAACCCTGCGAAAGGCGGAATACCGGCAATAGCAAGACATGCAAGTAAGAAAGCAATGTGTGTAATGGGCAAGGATCTTTTAAGGCCACCCATATCTTTCATTTCATTACTATGAACAAAGTGAATCACTGTTCCTGCGCACAAGAACAGAAGAGCCTTGAAGATCGCATGGGTAAACAAATGGAACATGGATGCCATATATCCCAGTCCTGATTCACCGCCATATCCGGAAACCCCCAAAGCGAACATCATAAATCCGATCTGCGACATGGTCGAATAGGCTAATACGCGTTTTATATCAGTTTGCGTGCAAGCGATCAATGCAGCAAATGCAGAAGAGAATATTCCTATCACTGCAACGACATGAAGCGCTGCCGGACAACTGATAGCATAAACAGGAAACAATCTTGCTACTAAATAAACACCTGCCACAACCATTGTTGCAGCGTGGATCAAAGCAGAGACCGGAGTCGGGCCTTCCATGGCATCGGGTAACCAGACATGGAGCGGGAACATTGCAGATTTGCCGGCTCCACCAACAAATACCAGTACAAGTCCCCAGGAAAGAGCACTTACTCCCATGAATGACGAACTGATTGCAGCCTGCAATTGTGATGAAGTACCATCTGTGTATCTGGAAATGATATCCTTGAATTCAAGAGATCCTGAATAATATGAAAGAATTAGTATACCGGCTAAGAATCCCAGGTCTGCAAACCGGGTCACAATAAACGCCTTTTTAGAAGCAATAACTGCAGAAGGTTTATTGTAATAAAATCCGATCAGTAAAAAACTGCTGACACCAACCAGTTCCCAGAAAATATATGTCTGGAAAATATTTGTGGCAACGACAAGTCCCAGCATTGAAAATGTAAACAAAGAAAGGAATGAATAATACGTTGCATACCGCTCCTCCCCTTTCATATATCCTAATGAATAAATATGAACCATCAGGGAAATGAAAGTCACCACAATGAGCATCATGACTGAGATCGGGTCAATAAGTATTCCGAGATGTATACTCAGGTCAGGAGTAAATTCAAGCCATTTGAAATCTACCGGATATTGTGGAATATATTTTCCATTGACTTTTCCTTCCACAAAGAAATACCTGTACGCTACCGAACAGGAGATCATAAATGCCGCAAGCACTGTTGTAGTGCTTAACATTCCTGCCATATTCTTCAGGTATTTTCTCCCCCATAATCCCGAGATCACGAAGGAAAGAAAAGGCAGAAACAATATTAATAATAGTGGCGACATACTTAATTATTATTTATCACAATTTCATTTCATTAGCATCTTCCACATCGATCGTAGAATGTGTCCTGTATAAATTGATGATTATTGCTATTGCAACAGCAGCTTCAGCAGCAGCAATGGCAATAATGAATAAACTGAAGAATAATCCGTCATTGCTTTCCGGATGCAAATACTTGTTGAAGACAACGAAATTGATATTGACACTGTTCAGGATCAATTCAATCGACATCAGCATAGTGATCATATTCCTCCGCGTAAAAAAACCATAGACGCCTATGAAGAATAAGGCTGTGCTTACGATCAGAAAATGTATGATAGGAATACTGTTCATGATTTTTCCGGGACTTTTTTAACTGCAATTACAATACAACCAATCATTGCTGCAAGAAGTAAAACACTGACCAGTTCGAATGGCAAAGCATAACCATCACTGCCGAGGGAAAGCATTTTCTTTCCTATTGTTTTCATTTCAACATCCATTGGAGTAGCATTCTGTACGAATACAGTTTTACTCAGCAATCCTGCAATGACTCCAAAACCCAGAACGCTCATCACTGCTGCAGCTATCTTTTTGCTCCGGATCGCCTTTGGTAAATCCGCTCCGCTATGCTGAGTGAGGAATATTGAAAATATTATCAGAACAACAATTCCACCAATGTAAACGATGATCTGAACGGCTGCAAGAAACTGAAGATCCATCCAGAAATAAAGCGAAGCAACTCCGATCAGTGAGAACAAAAGCCAGATCGCACTTCTGAAGATCTTTCTGGCAGTTACAGCCATAAATCCGAAGACCAGCAGGAATGCGGATATTACATAAAATGATATTACTGAAGCATCCATCATTCTACCCCCTCCATCAATTTAGAATTTGGGTTATTTAAAGTCTTGGTCAATTCTGCCCGGTCAAAAACACTGTGCTCAAAAGTCTGAGCCATTTTAATTGCATCTGTCGGACATGCCTGAATACAAAGATTACACATTGTACACAATTCGAGATGATAAATGAAAGTATCCAGCGCTTTCTTCTTCTTACCTTCAGGAGAAATATCAAACTTCGTAATGATCTTTATCGTTCCATTCGGACAGGCTAATTCGCATGCTGTACATCCTGTGCAACGATGTTCATTGCTCTCGGTATGCGGCATTACAACTTCGCCCTTGAATCGCTCAGGGAGATTGAGTTCATTTCTGTTCTCAGGATAATTCTGAGTGATGATCTCTTTATGATGTGTGAAATAATATCCCGTACGCCGCATTCCCTTCAGAAGTGAACTGACTGCATGATAAACCGTAGAGATATAATTTCCTATGAAACTCATTTTTTTTATTTAATCAGAAATGCCAGCCCATGATGGCGATGATCGTCATCAAAAGCAAATTAAACATTCCTATCGGGAGTAAATATTTCCATTCTAAATTCAGTAATTGATCGATGCGCAATCTGGGAAACGTCCATCGGAACCACATAATGACAAAGATCAGGAAGAACGTCTTTCCGAAGAACCATATTGACGAAGGAATAAAATCCATCAAGTGATTGAACCCCGTCCAACTGCCAATATGAAACGGCATCCATCCTCCTAAAAACAATGTTGCACCAATTGCACAAACAATAAATATATTTACGTATTCAGCAAGAAAGAATAGTGCGAATTTCATTCCTGAATATTCTGTATGAAAACCTGCTGTCAGTTCTGATTCCGCTTCAGCCATATCAAATGGTGCCCGGTTTGTTTCTGCAGTCACTGCAATAATGAATATTACAAATGAGATCAACGCCGGAATATGCCCTTTGAATAACCACCAGCCGTTTTCCTGACTGAGTATGATATCTGAGATCTTTAAACTCCCCGTAAGAATGACTATACTGATAATTGCCAATCCTGCAGACAATTCATAACTTACGATCTGGGCTCCACTGCGCATTGCACCCAATAAAGAATATTTATTATTGCTCGACCAGCCTGCCATTAAAATTCCAATTACGGAAATGGAAGAAACAGCTGTGATATATAAAACACCTATGTTCAGATCCCAGATCTGTGAATTTCTTGCGAAAGGAATCGGAGCCATTAATAACATTGCTCCGATCATTACTATAAATGGCGCAAGATTGAATAAGAATTTGTCGGCTCCATCAGGAGTCAGTCCTTCTTTGACCAACAACTTGATCGTGTCTGCTAAAGTTTGTGCCACACCTTTATACCCAACCCGGTTCGGGCCTAAACGGATCTGCATATAGGCAGATACTTTTCTTTCCATGAATACCAGAACGAGACCCAATACCGCAAACAATGTCAATACAAAAATACCAACGATCGTTAGTTCAGTCAATGACGTCAGCAACGGTGACATGTGATCACTCAATGTCCTGTGAATACCGGATGATATTTTTTCTATGCTGATCACTTTATCTGTCTATGTCAGGAATTACAAGGTCTAATGAACCCATGATTGCTACAAGGTCTCCAATTTTATTTCCCCTCGCCATATGGTCAAGAGCGGAAAGATTGCAAAATCCGGGAGAACGGAATTTGATCCTGTATGGTGTTGTTCCACCTTCACTTATTACATACACTCCAAAATCTCCTCTTGCAGTTTCCACATTCGAATAAAAATCACCTTTTGGTAATTTCAAAACTGCTTTAGTCTTTGCCTGAAATTCTCCTTCAGGAATGTTATCGATCAACTGATCAATGATCCGCATTGATTCATTCATCTCTTTCATGCGGACTTTATAACGTGCATAACAATCGCCTTCACTCTCAATTGCTTCGTTAAATTCCAACTGTGAGTAAACATCATAAGGTGATAATTTTCTCACATCACAGACCACTCCTGCTGCCCTGGCAACCGGGCCACTGCATCCGTAAGAGATCGCATTTTCTTTTGTGATCGTTCCAACATTTTGCATTCTGGCCTGAAAGATCGGATTGTTGGTGACCATTTCATCGTATTCACTCAGTTTACTCCTGAAGAAAACGATAAAGTCTTTGACACTTTTTACAAAATCCGGATGTATATCGTACATGCAACCTCCGGGAACAATGAAATTCATCGTTAGCCTGGCGCCGCATGTTTGTTCCATAATATCATTGATGATCTCCCTTTCCCTGAAAGCATGAAAGAAAGGAGTTATCGCTCCTACATCCATAGCCATAGCGCCCCACCAGAGTTGATGTGAAGCAAGCCGGGTCAATTCATCGAGTATGACTCTTATATATTGAGCACGTTGAGGTACTTCTATCTGCAATCCTTTTTCTACTACCAATGCACAGGCATGATTATTCATGTGCGATGACAGATAATCCATTCTGGAAGTAACGTAAATGAACTGACGGTAAGTAAGACTCTCACACATCTTTTCAATACTTCTGTGTATGTATCCAAGATGCGGTTCTACTTTTTTCACAGTTTCGCCATTCAATGTGATGACCAGATGCAATACCCCATGAGTTGATGGATGTTGCGGTCCCACATTGATGATCAGATCACCCATTTCCGTTGTTCCTACTTCTTCAAACATGGATCAGAGTTTTATCAAATTGACAGGATCTTCATAATCTTTGCGAAGCGGGTATCCTACCCAATCGTCGGTCAGGAACAATCTGCGAAGATCCGGATGTCCTGTAAAGTGGATTCCTAAAAGATCAAATGCTTCTCTTTCATTCAACTCTGCAGTTGCCCAGATATTACTCACACTGTCAATGGTCGCATTATTTCTGTCTGCGATCTTAGCTTTCACAACTAGTGTATGCCTGTGGATCGTAGACGACAAGTGATACACCATTGTCAGGTGCGTTTTCCAGTCGACACCGGTAACACAAAATAAATAATCAAATGCAAGGTCTGGATCGTTTTTAATTTGCTCAGCGAGTTTACGCCACTCCGTACTTTCGATATTAATTGTCGGCCATTGCGTATTTTCTTCGAAAGTACCTGCCGGACATATTGACAATAGTTTTTCCTGAAGCATAATTTATTTTCCGGCTTTAACTTTTGCTTGTAATGAAATCAAAGCATGTAACAATGCTTCTGGACGTGGCGGACACCCGGCTACATAAACGTCGACCGGAATTACGTGATCGGCGCCTTTGACTACAGAATAAGTGTTATAGAAAAATGGTCCGCCGGAGGTTGCGCAAGCACCCATGGCTACAACATATTTCGGATCAGGCATCTGATCATACAACCTTTTCAGAACAGGAGCCATTTTATTTACAATAGTTCCGGCAATGATGATCACATCGGCCTGGCGAGGAGTTGCCCTTGCCACTTCAAATCCAAAACGTGACCAGTCGTATTTTGCGGAAGCTGTCGACATCATTTCAATTGCACAACAACTGGTACCAAATACCAGAGGCCAGAGCGAATTGGAACGAGCCCAGTTGATTACATCATCAAGTTTGCTGACAAGTATACCTCCACCTGGAGTCGGATGAACCTCACCTGGAAAAGTCGCTCTTGGGTCTTTTTCTTTTACATCCATTTCAAAGCGCCCTTTTTGTGAGCATATAAAAATCCGAGGAATAAGATGAACAGAAAGATCACGATCTCAATAAGAGCAGGTAATCCTACCTCTTTAACTACTACTGCCCAGGGATACAGGAATACAAGTTCCACATCAAATATCAGGAACAATAAGGCAAACAAATAGTAGCCTACATTGAACTGAACCCATGATTTTCCGACCGTTGGAACACCACACTCGTAAGCCTGACCTTTTTGTAAGTTTGTTGATTTACGTGAAAGAACATTCGACAAAACGATACCACCGCCAGCAAATGCCACTCCGCAAATGATCAACATCAATAATGAACCTAATCCCATTGGAAAGCCGCAATATTTAAGCAATCAAACATAAACGATTGTTTTTAAAAAACCAATGACTTCTAGTTTGGGTTATTAACAAAGTTGAAGCAATTTTCGCTTCAAAAGTCAATTTCATCTCAGCTAAATCGGCTGGATCTGTATGATCTGCAGGAGAAAAAAACAGTGCTTAAAATTTCACCAACAGATATGACGCAGATATTTGTATCTTTGTATCAATGGAAAATAAATCCATCATCCTTTTCGACGGGATCTGCAATCTTTGTAACGGCTTTGTTCAATTTGCCATCAAACGCAACCGCAAAAAGTCTCTTTTCTTCAGTTCATTGCAATCAGAATTTTCCCGGAAAATACTTCAGGACTTCGACATGAGGAGTGACTATATAGAATCCCTTGTCTTTTATAAAAACGGAAAACTTTATACAAAGTCAGGTGCAGCGCTCCGGATCGCAAAAGAACTGGATGGACTTTGGCCATTGACTTATTCATTGATAATTATTCCATTCCCTATCCGCGATCTCGTTTACGACCTAATCGCCAGATACAGATATAAATGGTTTGGAAAAAAGGATCAGTGCATGATTCCTTCACCTGAATTAAAGAACAGGTTTTTATAACCAATGATTTTTATCAGGCAGATCATCTAGTCAAGACAATATAATCGTTGATCAGCTTCTGTAAAAATTCACGATCGGATTTTTCCTCATTGTTTATATGAAGCCTCTCCTTCATAATTGCAGAAAGTAACGCCAGCGCCTCTGTATGTGCCTGATTCGGGTTTTGTTTTGCCTGATCAAGAGCGGACTTTAAAACCAACATCTCTTTTTCATTCATATGAACAACTTCCTTGTAACGGATAATATGCGTTGACTTATTCTTCAGGCTTTCAATATTTGCCAGTGTTATTTTGCGTTCAGGTTTGATTTTAACAACTGCAGTATTAGCGAGCATGTCGCCCAAGCGCTGGGACTTAACAGTTGAGTTGATCATGATAATTCCCAGAGTAGTAAAGGTCAGATAAATATCAACAGACCTGAAAGCCCAGCGGACAAGATAATCCGATAACCTCGCTTCGGTGCCATTGATCTTGACCACTTTCAATCCTGTTATTTTCTTGCCCCAGGATTGCCCATTCATTGAAATTTCCGAGACAAGAGTGTAAAAAGAAATAACGATAAATGAAGTTGAGTACGTTATCACTTCGATATAATCATTCGGCACTACAAATCCCTCAACGATAACCAGGGCAAAGACAAGAACCGTCATAATAACAACGTCAATTACCAGTGCCACTCCCCGTTCACCGATGTTTGCCAGGTTATAATCAATGGCAACATTCTGTGAAGTAACAATTTCTAATGTCCGCATCTGGTTTTACAATTTATTATTACATTTATCCACGCCGAATATTTTCTACATGAAAGAAACACATTTTATCGATCAGAATAAAAAGAAATGGAAGGAACTTGAAGAACTTTTGCAGGAAGACCGAAAAGATCCCGACAAACTTAGCAATTTATTTATTCAGGTAACAGATGATCTGTCTTATGCACGTACTTTTTACCCTAACCGGTATGTCCGCTTATATCTGAATAACATTGCCCAACAATTATTTTATTTCATCTATAAAAATAAAAGCTCTACTCGATCAGGTTTTATAAAATTCTGGAAAGAAGAATTACCCGACCTGGTCTATTCAGCACGCAAAGAACTTTTATTCAGCCTGTGTTTCTTTCTCATCTCAGTTGCCATTGGCGTCTTCTCCTCAAAGAACGACCCTGGTTTTGCAAATCTTATTCTGGGTGAAAATTATGTCCAGTCGACAATTGAGAACATTAAGAAAGGCGATCCAATGGCTGTTTACAAAAAAATGAACAGTGTAGACATGTTCCTTGGGATAAGCATAAACAACCTCAGGGTATCTTTCATGGTTTTCATCTTTGGACTTCTCTACTGCATAGGAACATTAGGCATGCTTCTTTTTAATGGTATCATGCTTGGTGTCTTTCAATATTTCTTTATCACTTACGGATTATTCAGGGAATCATTTCTGACAATCTGGTTGCACGGAACGCTGGAGATCTCCTGTATCATCATAGCCGGTGGTGCCGGGATCACCTTAGGAAAAGGACTTGTTTTTCCGGGAACCTACAAACGTTCCCAATCCTTCTTTATAGGTGCAAGGAAAAGTATAAAGATCCTGATCGGAATTGCACCAATAATAGTAATGGCAGCGATCATTGAAAGTTATATGACACGATATACTGAAGCTCCCGATATTGTCAAGCTTTCAATAATCATAGTATCAGCTATTTTTATTATCTCCTATTTTGTCATATATCCAATACAAAGACATCGTTCCGGAAAATCTGCTTACATTCCTGAAAGCAGCCTGCAGCCTGAAAAAGAAGAGCGCTTCGATTATGAGACCATTCAGCCAACCGGATCCATTTTCATGGAAGTCTTCAATATCTTTAAGATCTATGGTGGTAAAATTGTAAAATGGAGTTTGTTTACTGCTGCTGTTATTGCAACATATCTTGTCTTTTTTCCTGACGAACCCGATCTTGATTACCAGACATCTTTTTCCCTTCCAACTGTGTTCAGGATATTTAACTATACAGATAACTTACCCTTGTTTCTCATAAACGTTCTTGCCTTCGGAGTCCTTTCCTTTTATTTTCTCAAACTTATTGCAAAACATGCTAGTAAAACTTTCAGGCCTAAAGCTTCATCTCTTGCCTTTACACTCCTGTTTTCATTTATCGTAAACATTATTGTCAAATACGGGTCTGTACCATCTTTGCTCATTCTGATATTCATAGGCCCTGTACTTATGACGTGGCTGTCCATTACATTTTACCGTGGTCAATTGTTTACAAAAACCATTAAGCCGGCTTATCAGTATTTCAGAGCTACAAGAGGTAAATCATATCGTATTTTTCTTGTTACCGGATTTACTTCCCTGATCCTCTTTCTGATCTTACAAACACCAATGCTAGGATTCTACTTGTCGGTGACCAAGTGGAATATTTATGTTTCACCCGGACAATTGACGATCATCACAAATATTTTTAATACATTCTCTTCTTATTTCAGTTTTTTTATCATCCTTCCATTTTTTATCTATGGAAATTTTCTTGGATATTTCACAATCTACCAGATGGTCACTGCAGAGAGTCTCAAGAAAAAAATTAATTCATTGAAACCCATTAAGAACAGTAAAGACTCTTAATGAAAAAAATACTCTTTCTTCTCTTTGCATTATTACTGATCGTATCAGTTGGACATTCTGACACGCACAGGAAAGAGTATATCGATTTTTTTGACCGTGATCATTATCGCAGATCAGCCAAAGATTTCAACTACGATGAACCATCACAGATCAAAAAAAAGAAAGAAAATACGCCTGTTAAACGAGACTGGGATTTTCTGAAATTCCTGAGTTATGCAATCGTTATTGCAGCAATTGTATTTCTTATTTACAGGCTCATACTTTATGCATATTCACCCGATAACAGGAAGGTAATGAACAATCAGGTCCAACTAAACGATCTTGAAGAGGAACCGACGATCGAATCTGATCTGGAAGGTTTACTTGAAACTGCACTGAAAGAAAAAAACTTCAGGGAAGCGATACGGATTCACTACCTCCTTGCAATCCGCAAACTAAATGAAAGCAAAATCCTCGTTTATACAATTGACAAAACTAACTTTGAATATGTTGCAGAAGTTGGCGGACATCCGGTTTTTCACACCTTCCGTCATCTTACTATAGCTTTTGAAAAGATCTGGTTCGGCGATGTTCAGGCAGATGAACAGAAATTTAATTCGTACCTCATCAATTACAAAACATTAACAGAAGTCATTTCATCAGACAGACCTAAATCAACTGTATCATGAAAAATGTATTTCTGAAAAATTCACTTATTACTTTATTGATCTGCGTGATCATTGCAGGTTTGTTTTATTTTTTCAACAGGGATTCATGGCAAAAAACTTACAAATCTGACGAGAAAAATCCTTATGATACATTTCTGATTCACGAAATATTATTCAACAAATTCAATAAGTCATTTAACCGGGACTACAAACAAATTTCGGATTCTTCCATTAAAGAATTTGGCAATGGAAACGTTAATTATGTATTCATCGGCAAACAACTATTTCAGGATTCTGCAGAACAATCAAATTTACTGGCATTCGTGGCTCGTGGAAATACCGCTTTTATCTCTGTAAATTATATACCACAAATTTTATATCCTTTTCAATTCACAAAAGATACCACCTATTCAGACAGCACAGATGGAGATCTTTATATTGACCAGTTTCAATCTGACTACCTGAAAACAATTAAAGTCAAACTTGAGCACCAAGCAGATTCACTTGAATTCCCGAATGTCTATAATAACAAAATTATACCTGAAGAATATGCATATTTTAATTCCGAGGATGAATACAATGAAAGGACAAAAGTCTTAGGGCGATTCAATGGTGGTCTGATAAACTTTATATCGTATGAATATGGTAAAGGAAAATTTTTACTTCACACTACACCACCCACTTTTTCAAACTACGCATTGAGTAAGGAGGAAAATTTAGCATATGCTGATTTCGTATTTTCACATCTGGACCCGGAGAAAGGAATTTTCTGGGACGAGTACAATAAGACTTACCACTTCAATTATCAACGAAGAACATATGAAGAAGAAGAGGAAAGTCCGTTGAGGTATATACTTTCCCAGCAAGGATTAAGGTACGCCTGGTATCTGGCACTGGTCCTACTGGCACTTTATGTGGCCTTTGTAGGAAAAAGAAGACAACGACCAATTCCTGTGCTGGAAAAAACACGGAATACGTCACTGGAATTCATAAAAACCGTTGGAAAACTCTATTACTCAGAAAGAGATCACAGGGGAATTTGCATACATAAAATGAAACTTTTTAATAACTTCCTGCGGTCAAGATATTTCATCAATGCAAATACTATTACCGATGAATTGAAAGAAAGAATTTCAACAGTCTCCGGAGTTGGAATGGAGAATGTCAACAAAATTTATACGTCATATTTCTGGATAGAAAAGCAAATCGAAATTGACGACAGCGACCTGATCGAATTTGCTACAGCAATCAACAATTTTTACAAACAATGTAAATAAGAAATGGAAAACTCAACAGATGAAAATTTACCGCAGGATAACCAACCTGAAACAAATTCACCGGAAGCAAATCCTGCCGATGCTGAATTGTACCAGTTCAGCACTTCAATACTGAATCTGAAAAGAGAAATTCAGAAAGTGATTGTCGGACAGGACAAAGTGATCGACCTGATGCTTGCAGGACTCCTGAGCAATGGTCATGTCCTGATCGAAGGTGTTCCGGGAATAGCGAAAACTCTGATCGCTAAATTACTTGCAAAAACTCTTTCTGTTGATTTTTCAAGGATCCAGTTCACGCCGGACCTGATGCCGACAGATGTTACCGGAACGACGGTGTATAACATGCAAAAATCTGAATTCACTTTTAATAAAGGTCCGATATTCTCCAACTTCGTTCTTATTGACGAGATCAACCGAGCTCCAGCTAAAACACAGGCTGCATTGTTTGAAGTAATGGAAGAACGTCAGATCTCTATTGATGGCACAACGCACCAGCTTGAATTTCCGTTTTTCGTCATTGCAACTCAGAATCCTATTGAACAGGAAGGAACATATAAATTACCTGAAGCACAACTCGACCGTTTCATATTCAGAATAAAAATGGAATACCCCACTCTTGAGAATGAGATCAACATTCTCAGGAGATTCAGCGAAGATTTTTCAATGACATCAATCGAAAAAGTGAAACCTGTCCTTTCGGCGGCTGATCTTGCAGGATTCAAAGCGATCATTGAAAAGGTCCACATAAAAGACGAACTGATCAATTATATTGCAAAGATCACAAATGCCACACGAAATCACGGCAGCATCTTTTTAGGCGCTTCTCCGAGGGCCTCACTGGCAATTCTCAGAAGCTCGAAAGCACTTGCAGCATTAAGCGGAAGAAATTTTGTTACTCCTGATGATATAAGAAGAGTTGCAAATCCTGTAATGAACCACAGGGTCATTCTCACTCCTGAAAAAGAAATGGAAGGGATCACTACTGATGATATCATTGCAGAGATCACTCAAAGCATAGAAGTTCCAAGGTGAAAAATGTTTTCAGCAATATCTACTTACCGATAAGATTCTTTCTCTGGGGAAGTGTGCTTGTATTCCTGTTCATCAGCAGCTATGCCTTCAGCGCTGTTATGGTATATGCGGAAATCAGTCTTCTCCTGTTCTTGATTCTGGTATGCGTGGATATTCTTTTGCTGAACCGGATCAAAAACAGTTTTACATGTTCGCGTAAAACCGGCAGACTGTTCAATCTCGGCGATGCTAATTATATTGAACTTTTCTTACAGAACAAATCGCAGTTAAAAATCAAGGCAGAAGTCATTGACGAGATCCCGATTCAGTTTCAGCGACGGGATTTTCAATTCAGGATCGATCTGAAACCAAATGAAAAGCAGTCAATAAAATACGAACTCCGCCCTGTGAAAAGAGGTGCTTATCATTTTGGAAAAATTCATTTATATGTCTCAGGTTTCCTTGGACTGACTCAAAGAAGGATCAGTTTTAATGAAGCGGTATCTATCCCTGTTTATCCTTCCATACTTCAGATGAAGAACATGGAAATGCGAGCTATGTCAAAAATTTCCCTGTTCAAAGGAATTAAAAAGTTACGCCGTATCGGACATAGCTACGAATTCGAACAGATCAAAAACTATGTAGCAGGAGATGATTACAGAAGTATTAACTGGAAGGCAACAGGGCGACGGTCAGACCTGATGGTGAATCAGTATGAAGACGAACGATCACAACAGATCTATTTCATTCTTGATAAAAGCAGAAGCATGCGATTACCTTTTCATGAAATGAGTCTTTTGGATTATGCTATAAACACCAGTCTTGTGATGGCAAATATTGCATTGAAAAAACAGGACAAAGCCGGGCTGATCTCTTTTGCTTCTGAAATGGAAACGATGATCAAGGCAGAAAAAACTCCATCACAACTCAGTAAGATCCTCAATAGTCTGTACCGCGAAAAAGAAAGCAAGTCTGAAGCCAATTACGAATTGCTTTATAGCAGTCTCAGAAATGCGATCAGGGTACGAAGTCTCCTCATACTTTTTACCAACTTTGAAAGTATGTATGCCATGGAAAGGGTTTTACCCATTCTAAGAAAACTCAGCCGATTTCACTTACTGGTCGTTGTCTTTTTTGAAAATACCGAACTGAAAACTTTTTCAACTGAAGACCCGAAAAATATCAGTGATATTTATTTGCAGACCATCGCAGGGAAATTTGTCAATGAAAAAGAACAGATCGTAAATCAGCTGAAACTTTACGGTATACAATCCATTCAAACAGATCCCGAGCATCTTTCTGTGAATGTTCTAAATAAATATCTGGAGTTGAAATCGAGGGGAATGATATGAAAAATGAAAGTATGAAAAGTGCAGGGCGAAAAACGAGAGGTGAGATATGGGGCACCTCAATTAATTTGCAGTGTTTTGCGTGGTGAAATGATTTAAAGAGTTTAAGAGGTTTGATTCGGCTCTACAGCTTTTAGACCTGAACACTTTAAACCCTTTAAACTCCTTAACTATTATAAAAATCTTCTTCTTACTTCAATTAAGATTTTACAACATACGTTGAAGCAATCATATCATGCAGTGCCTGCTTTTTTTCTGTCCAGCCGGCCATTAAATAACCAATTCCCAGGATCAATGCAGAAGGGATTTTTGCAAGGTATCTGCCCAGAGCATTACCCAGAGTCAGACGTTCAAAATTCTTATCCACTACTTTCAGACCAAGAGCTCTTTTTCCGAAAGTTGCCTGATAGGAACTACTCTCCATCACTGCGAAATAAACAAGGTTCAAACCCAGAATGATGATGTAATATCCGGCAAGTGCTCCACCTCCTGAGGTTTGAAAATACTCAGGACTCATTGTAAAGCCTCCGAAAAACGCAAGAGTAATAGCAGTTTGGATGACGTACATGATCAATCCATCAATGAAGGCAGCCCCGAAGCGGATCCAGAATCCGGCATAAGTTACAGGTTGCGATTCCATTTGTGTAGCATCTAAAATTGGTTCCATGGTTTTGTATGATTAGTGTTTAAACAAATGTATAAAAATTGTTGACTTTATAAACTTTTTGGGCCGTCAGCTTTAGCAGACGGAAATAAAAATTTTATATAGCGTTAAATTTCATAGAAACAGAATTCACACAATACCTCATCCCTGTCTCTGTCGGACCATCATCAAAAATATGGCCCAGATGGGATCCACAATTTGCACATAAGATCTCTGTTCTGATCATGCCATGAGTTGTATCCCGTTTCTGGATGATCTTTCCTCCTGCTATCTCTCTGTCAAACGACGGCCATCCGCAACCTGAATCAAATTTCATATCGGAAGTAAACAGATCATTTCCACATGCTGCACATTGATAGATCCCTTTGTCCTTATTCAAATATAATTGTCCTGTGAAAGGTGCTTCAGTCCCTTTTTGTCTCAAGACCCGGTATTGCTCCGGAGTCAATTCCTGTTTCCATTCTTCTTCTGATTTCTGCATATTTTTTTCTTTTGATAAAGTTAAAAAAGTCTATGAATTTTTTCTGCGAACTTCTCTACATCTCTTTTCATAATCCGGACGTTTCATTAACCTGCTCAACAGTGACCAGAATCCACGTCCGTAATCCACGTAGATCTCTGTCCCTTTATGGATCTTTCTTGTTGATGCAATGTAAACACGTTTGCCAACCACAATGTATTCACAGTTATTCCGCATACCCTTTGCACGTGCAAATCCGCGTGCATCATTTGCATACCTTCCGATTACAGATCTGTCGTGCAAAGCATCAACTGCCCATCGCGAATTGATCTTAAAAATGTACGGATTGAATCCATCATTGTCCTTTACATCCTTCCATCGAACCAATTTTCCTTTATATTCAACAATTATAGCTTTTGCAGGGATATCTTCTTTTGTAAAGATTCCTTTCCCTGCTCCCGGAATAATTGATTTCCTAACGATAAGTTGCTTTTCCAATAATGCCATATTTTCTCTATTCGCAAGGCAAATTGCGATTTTTTCGCGATACGGCAAATTTACATCAACCAGTACTATTTGTTCATAAATAAGAAAAAACCGATTAAACCTTTTAGCAATTAATTTTTCTAAAAGAAATTATCGCCTTATACCATCTCAAGAATCATAATTTTCACCCGATTTACAGGCAGACAATTTCATGACAATTTTGGTTTTACTTACCTCCAAAATGAATATCTTCGCCTCCTAAATTTAACGTAAAATTAATATTTGAGTAACTCTGCAACTAAATTCACTTAAATCAAATTTACTTAAAACACATTCACCTATGTTTAAAAAATCTCTTCAAAAAATAGCAATTGTTTCTCTGCTATTCTTTCTTTCTACATTGACCAATGCTCAGCAATGGGGCAATTATACACTTTACAGCGTTGGCAACAGTACTAACGCATATCTGATCGATACAACCAGTGCAGTTTTCAACACATGGACATTTCCTTCCAATGCTAGAACCGGTTATTCATCGTATCTCTTACCGGGTGGAGATCTTGTCAGAACAGTTTCGCATTCGGGAAATACCTTTAACGGTGGTGGAATGACAGGACAATTTCAGAAATATGATTTTGCAGGGAACCTGACTTGGGATTTTGTTTATTCAACTTCGACATACTGCATGCATCACGATATCTGTCCGCTTCCAAATGGAAATGTACTGCTAATTGTTTATGAATCTAAAACACCCGCTGAAGCTACTGCTGCCGGTTGTGCATCAGCAATAACTATCTGGTCAGAAAAAATTGTTGAAGTCCAGCAAACTGGCCCAACGACAGGAACTATAGTATGGGAATGGCACTTGTGGGATCATCTTGTACAAAATCATGATCCGACAAAAGCAAATTACCAGACTTCAATTCTTGATCACCCTGAACTTCTTGATATTAATTATTCAGTTCAAAGAGACTGGATACATATGAACGGTATTGATTACAATCCAATGCTTGAACAAATTGTTGTGAGCTCTCACAACCTTGATCAATGGTTTGTGATCGATCACAGTACAACAACAGCTGAAGCCGCATCTCATTCAGGAGGCAACTCAGGTAAAGGTGGTGATTTTCTTTACCGTTACGGAAACCCTGATTCATATGGAGCTGCAGGTTCAACTGTGTTGAACGTAACACACGACTCACACTGGATCCCTGAAAATTGTCCTAATGCCGGTTCAATAGTTGGTTTTAATAACAGAGGAATTTCCAATACACAATCTTCTGTTGACCGCATTGTTCCGCCACTGAATGGTTACAATTACGACATTACTCCCGGACAAGCATACCTTCCACTAACTTACGATGAAAGACATGCCTGCAATGGATATAGCAGCAACATGGGTAATTCACAACATCTTCCCAATGGGAATTTGCTGGTGTGTGTTGCTACGTCCGGATTTATTTATGAAGTTGATCCTGCCGGAAATCTGTTATGGTCAAAGACTGCAACCGGCAACGTTGCACAGGCTTTCCGTTACGATGAATGTTATGTAAATAATCCTGCTCCTCCTATTCCTGTTGTTTCTCAGATCGTAGAT
>JBMQEM010000144.1:0-18632 GCA_049363815.1 Bacteroidota bacterium | reverse complement strand
AAATGATTTTGATGTTTCTGGTCTTCATGGTGGTGGGCCTTTTGGGGGAAATGAGGATCTATGGGTAGTAAAAACTGACAGTGTTGGAAATCTAATTTGGCAAAAATGTTTCGGTGGAACATATATCGATAATGGGTCATACGGTGAACAAACTTCCGATAGTGGTTATGTAATTATTGGAAGTGCCGAATCAAACGATGGCGACGTAGTCGGATCACACGGCTTAGATGAAATATTTATTTTGCGACTTGATAAAGTTGGCAATATTATATGGAAAAAAGTTTATGGTGGTACTGGCTATGACGATGGGATTGTGTGCAAGCAACTACCAGATGGCAATTTTATTGTAGCAGCTTATACTACTTCGAATGATGGAAACATTTCGGGAAATCATAATTCATCAAGCGATGCATGGCTTTCCAAATTGGATACAAATGGAAATATAATTTGGTCAAGATGCTACGGAGGTTCTGGTTTAGATGGGATTAAGAGAATTCTAGTAAAAAATGATGATAGTTTTATATTGTGTGGAAGCACTACATCAAATGATGGAGATGTGTCAGGCCAACATGGCCTTGAAGATATATGGGTTGCTGCATTATCTTTTGTGGGGGATATTTCATGGCAAGCTTGTTATGGAGGTTCTGGTTATGATCGATGCAATGATGCAATCCTCACGAATGACGGAGGCATTGCTTTGGTTGGAAGTACAACTAGTATTGACGGGCATGTATTAAATCATAGGCCGAGTACTAATGGTTTCAATGACTTTTTTGTGATGAAAACTGATAGTGTCGGAAATCTTTTATGGAGCAGTTGTTTTGGTGGAAGCGGAAACGATTTCGCTTATTCCTTGGTCAGCCACTCTGATATGAGTTATTTGATTGGAGGCTCAACTACATCCTCTGATTATGATGTCACTTTTAACCACGGTTTCGGAGATTCTTGGATTGTTAAGATTGAAGAAATACCAAACGAAATTCATTCAATTCATCTAAGTAAAACAACATTTGATTGTGTGATTAGAGATAATAATTTAGTTTTAGATATATCAAATTTACCTGTTGAGAGAATCACGGTTGCTGTTTTTGATATTTCGGGCAGGCTCTCAAAATCATTCCTATTAACAGGATTTTTAGGAGACAATCATTTTGAATTACCATTTCATTCAGCGCAAGGAATGTATTTTGTCAGAATTGAAGTGTTGAATTCCTATCTATCTAAAAAAGTAGTCTCTGTTTATTAATTTAATTTCAGTGGAATTAATTTGGACATAAACATCTGAACGGTAAGCGTCCGACCAACCAATGGTGTTCTCTGTGCCCCTATAATATACCCGTAACTTACCCTTATTGCGAAAGCGAAGAGCTATCTTATGAAATTCTAAGGTCACCAATTTCCTATGTCGCACAGTATATACCTCCTGTTCCTTTAAATTTAGTAACAAGATATACTGTTTCCTCGAATAGTCCACCTGAAACTGAGCCAGCTTATAATCCATGTTCACCGCCATTAAGACAAACTAATTCAAAGAAGGGAGAAATCATAGGTTACGATATAAATTATTACCCTAATCCCGCTTCTAAATCTTTACACGTAACAAATTTAACTGTGAAAGGTGAATTAGCTATTATTAATTTAATAGGAAGTACTATCTTAACTCAAACAATAGAATCCAATGAAATGGAATTAGATGTATCAGGATTGATATCTGGTATTTATTTTATTTCAATTAATGGAAAAGTAGAAAAGAAATTTGTTAAATTGTGATCACTTACTATGAAAGGTTGTAGAATATTTGTCATATTTCTTTTATTGAGTAGCTATGCCTTCGGTCAAAGTATACTCTGGGAAAAGTCATTTGGTGGAACTTCAAAAGATGTTGGTTATTCACTATATAAATCTAACAGTGGATATATTATTAGCTTGGGATCAGCTGCTTCAACAAATTATGATGTAGTTGGTTTACACCCTGCTCTGTCTATAAGAGATGATTTTTGGCTAATCCATTTAGATAGTGCCGGAAACTTAACCAATCAAAGATGCATTGGTGGAAGCAATGGTGATGAAGGTCGGAGAATGATCCGAACCATAGATGGCGGATATTTGCTGCTTGGCATAGCTGCCTCCAGTGATGGTGATGTGACCGGGAGTGGAACTGTCAGACAGCAAGATTTTTGGCTTGCTAAAACAGATTCATCTTTTAATATAGAATGGGGGAAATTAATTGGCGGCGGTTTATCTGATATTCCCAGTTCAGTGATCCAAACAAGTGATTCAGGTTTCATGGTAGTAGGAACAAGTGATAATTTTGGAGGATATGTTCAGGTTCATTATGGTTCATCTAATTATTCAGATATTTTCATAGCTAAGGTTTCAAAAAACGGTGTATTTGAATGGGGAAAAACCTTGGGCGGATCGTTTGATGATAAAGGTGCAGATGTATTTCAAACCAATGATGGAGGATTTATTGTTCTTGGTTCGAGTGATTCAAGGGATTATGATATGCCAGCTACTTCTACAAGAGGTGTTGCCATTTTTAAATTGGATTCAATTGGAAATATTCAGTTTGTAAAAACTCACGGTGGTACTAAAGGAGAATTGACGACACAATTGATCAAAGAAGAGAATGGAAATTTTTTAGTTTTAGCTAGCACCGGCTCAAGTGATGGTGATGTTGTTGGTTATATGGGTTATGTTGATGTGTGGGTTTTGAAAGTTGATAGTCTTGGTGAAATCATTTGGCAAAAATGTTTGGGATCTCATGGATGGGAAGAAGCTACCTGTGTGATTAAAACCAATGATGGCGGATATTTGATTGGTGCAACTTCATTCTGGAGCGATAGCATTATAAATAACTACAGTGTTCACGAAGATTGTTGGCTAGTAAAAATTGACAGTTTGGGAAATTATCAATGGAGTAAAATATTCGGCGGCACATTGGATGACAATGTCCATTCTATTCTTCAATTATCTGAACATGAATATATTTTCACAGGCAGTACTCGATCGTTTGATTATGATGTTTCCTCTTGCTATGGAAGCCCAAATTGTTATGAAGATGTCTGGGTAGTTAAATTTGCTGATGGAATAAATACAAGAGAAGAAATTACTAATCCTTTAACTGACCTGAAAGCTATCTACCTTTACAATGAAATCAGTGTGCGATTTATCAATAAAAATTTCGAAAAAATTAGTATCAGATTAATTGATTTGATGGGAAAGATAGTTTTTTCGAAAAGCATAGATTGTTTAAAGGGACTGAACTATTTCTCGTTTCCGTTAAATGTACGAAACGGAGTATATATTCTGGAAATTCGAAATGCCGATTCAAAACAAACAGTTAAGATTGTTGTAAATTAAGGTGGATCAATTAGTTTGTCAATTCTTAACTAGTGATCTCTGCACCAAAAAAAATAGAATTTCATGATTAAAAATTGTAATCGAAATGTTATTTCTGACCAGTAACTGATAAGTGAAATAAGTTAAGTGAGATAGTGCAAGATTTTAAAAGATAGAAAATCTGCACTCAAGTTTACTTAGGGTAAATATTCCTGCAGTTTTTTCTTTCCCGTCTCTGTAAAAATCCTGTTAAAAAACTCCCCCACAACTTCTCCCCAAAACCGATAAACATCCCAATCATTCTCGTTTCTTTGCCAAACGATTATGAACCAAGACCAATCCAACTTCATTCAATTGTTAAAATCCGGCGACCGTAAAGCAATCGCCCGGGCTATTACTATTGTGGAGAATGAACTTCCTGGTTGGGAAACAATTCTGCAAGGATTATCGCCTGCAAAAATTCCTGTCGTTGGAATAACCGGTCCGCCGGGTGCGGGGAAAAGTACACTCATCAATTCCTTGCTGCGCGAACTTACTCAGATGGGAAAAAATGTTGCCATCGTTGCTGTCGATCCGACTTCGCCATTCAACTATGGTTCATTGTTAGGTGATCGTTTGCGGATGGCGGAACATTTCAACAACAACAACGTATTCATTCGCTCATTAGCTACCCGAGGTTCGCTCGGTGGTTTGTCTGAAAAGATAATTGAAATAACAGATGTATTGCGCTCGTCGAATTTCGATATGGTCATCGTCGAAACAGTCGGCGTCGGACAATCGGAAGTGGAGATTGCAGGACTGGCTGATACTACCGTCGTAGTGGTTGTGCCGGAATCAGGTGATGAAGTACAAGGATTGAAATCCGGTATAATGGAGATCGCTGATATCTTTGTTGTCAACAAAGCCGACCGGCAAGGGGCCGATACCCTGGTCAACAACCTGAAGCAGCTCATGCATCATTCCATGACAGAAGGCTGGACCATACCTGTTCTGAAAACGATCGCTTCTCAGTCCGATGGAGTTCATGAACTCATCGAGCAGATTGAAAAGCATTTTAAATCAGAAGGTTATAATGAGAAAAAGATCTTTCTCTTGACAGAAAAAGTGATGTATCTTATCCGCCGAAGGCGGATGAAAGATGTTAATAAAGAACAAATCAAAGAACAAATATCAAAAGCAGCCCAAAAAACTGATTTTAACCTGTATTTGTTTACTAATCAATTAATGCAGAACCACTAAAGAGATGCTGTTGGATTTCCAAAATAATTGTAAATTGACTCGCTTTTTAAACCGTATGGATTTCCAATTACTCTCCGGTAAAATCTACCGACTCCTGCTTATTACGCTGATTTCATTGATTTCATCAGTGAACTCTCATGCACAGATTCCCATCTTCTTTGAAAACTGGGGATCAACGACTGGAACATGCGATTCATTGAATCTTGCTTCCGGATACAACAGCCCGGTGTCATTAGGAACATGGACTGTTTCTCCTATAGGTATACAGGGTCCTTTTTCAAATGAATGGTTTATCAGTTCAACTGAACCCGGTAAAGCAGGTGGTGTTTGTTCTCAAAAAGGTTGTAAAACTGATCCGACTCAAACGAAAAAAACTTTACACGTAGGAAATGTAATGGGTTCTGAACAAGCATCCAGTGCTGCTGTAAATTGTCCGGGTGGTGATTGCGGTGCTGTGTATGATATGGGTGGATTCGCTCTTTCTACGGTTACTGAAAAACGTGTTGAATCACCGGTTATTAATTGTCTTGGTATTTCTGATCTGAAACTCGGTTTCAATTATATTCTTGGTGAATTGGATGGCGAAGTAACCAACAGAGACAATTGCTTTGTCGAATACTTTGATGGTACATCATGGTTCACAATAGCTGAATTGCAGAAAACACCAAAATGTGTTGCGGATACTAATTTTTCTACGTGGACTCCCTTCACCATTTCTCTTCCTCCATCAGCTGATAATAACCAATTAGTAAAGATCGGTTTCAGATGGAAAAATTATGGTCAGGGTGCCGGAGTAGCAAATCCATCTGTAGCAATAGATAGTATTGTTGTGATCAGTCTGGATGTTCCTGTTGCTGATTTCACAGCATCTGATACTGTAATTTGTGCAGGCGACACCGTGAATTTTTATGCAGACACAACAACTTTAGCAACTTCTTATAACTGGACGTTCATCGGTGGTACACCGGGCGCATCTTCTGCTCAAAATCCAACGAACATAGTATTCCAGAATCCTGGTACATACTCAGTAATGCTAGTTGTGGGCAGTCCTGCCGGCACTGACACGATGCAGAAATTTAATTATATCGTTGCAAATGCATGTACTCCTCCCAATCCGGATTTCGCTGCCAGCGATTCTCTGATCTGCGAAAGAGATTGTATCACTTTCACTGATCTTTCTACCGGAGGAGCAACAACATGGGCATGGTCATTCCCGGGTGGTGTACCTGCAACCAGTACTTCACCAAATCCAAGTGTGTGTTATAGTGCACCCGGATTGTATGATGTAACTCTTACCGCAGGTAATCAATATGGAACGGCCTCTTTTACCAAGATAGCATATATAAGATCAGATACCTGTCCGTTGCCGGAAGCTGATTTCATTGCCCCGGTACAAACGGCTTGTTCAAATACACCTTTCTCCTTTCAGGGACAAATTATAGCCGGCGGTCCTTTCACTTCATGGTCATGGTCATTCCCTGGAGCTGTTCCGGATACTTCATCTCAACAAAATCCTACAGGTATTTTATATACAGCGGATGGATTGTATGATGTGCAACTCATCGTTACAAATCAATACGGCTCTGATACGATCATAAAATATTCTTTCATCAGAATTGAAAGTGTACCTACAGCTTTTGTCGGCCCGGATACAGCAATGTACTGGGGAAGTTCTTATCAGCTCAATGCCGGTGGGGGTGTAACTTATTCATGGTCGCCTGCACTTGGTTTAGATAGCACAACATCACCGAATCCTATTGCTTCTCCTCTGGAAACTACTGTATATGTAGTTACAATTTCTGATGGCTTCGGTTGTTTTACCACCCGTCAGGTTGTAGTCACAATATTGCATAATAACGATTACTTTGTCCCTACTGCATTCTCCCCGAATGGCGATGGTCGTAACGATTACCTTTTCCTCCGCGGAAATAATCTGTACGGTATCCGCTTTACGATCTATGACAGATGGGGTGAAAAAGTATTTGAAACAACTAATCAGTCTGTTGGTTGGGATGGTACTTATAAAGGAAAAGATCTTAATCCGGGCGTCTTTACTTATGTTTTCACTATCAACTTCGATGATGAATCCTCAGTTAGTAAGACGGGAAGTGTAACTTTAATTCGATAAGCAAGTAATAAATTTTTCAATGCGAAAAATTTTACCAATTAAGAAAATAACTCTTGTGCTGATTGCTTTTGCAATGCAGGTTGCAACTACTATGAATGCACAGGATGTACATTTCTCCCAGTTTTATAACGCCCCTTTGATTGTCAATCCTGCATTAACAGGTGTATTCGATGGTAAATTCAGACTCAGTAATATTTACAGAAGTCAGTGGTCGGGATTAGGCAAAGGTTATCAGACCATACATGTTTCTGCTGATGCACCGATCGGTAAAGGAACTCTTGGAAGTAATTTCTTTGGTGTAGGTGTTTTAGTCGATCAGGATAAAGCAGGTGAAGCCGGATATAAGTCATCGTTGTTTCAGGCTTCCTTATCCTATACCCAGGGTTTGACGGACCAGGGTGATCAATTCTTTACAATTGGTTTTCAGACAGGACTCAATCAACAATCTCTAGACCTTACAAAAGCCACATGGGATGAACAATGGAATGGCGATAGTTTTGATCCGCTTACATTATCGGGAGAAAACATCCAGTTACAAACGTTCTCCTACCTTGACTTCAATGCAGGGATAAACTACTATTATGTTCCTGACGGCTCGAATTTCTTCAACATCGGTGCTTCAATGGCTCATATCGGTAGCCCCAATGTGAGTTTTTTCCTGAAGCAAGATGCGCCACTCAACAGAAAGATCACCGTGCACTCAAGTGCTGAGATCAGCCTCGACAGAGAACAATATATGTGGATCCTTCCGAAAGCAATTTTCATGACTCAGGGACCTCAAAAGGAAATTATGTTCGGTGGTTTATTCAAGAACAAAATTCAGTTCAAGTCACGCTATACCAATTACCAGAAAGAAGCCTATTTCTATCTCGGCGGATTCTATCGCTGGAATGATGCAGTGAATGTAACTGCACGTTTCGAATATAATTCTGTCGGACTTGGAGTAAGTTATGATTCCAATGTTTCTTCTCTTTCAAATTCTGCAGCGTCTACCAGTGCAATTGAGATCAACTTTACCTATGTCAGTTTGATCAAACTTGGACAACGTGCAAGGCATTATAATAAAATGCCGAAGTTCTTCTAATACAAAAAAATTAACACTAAGATCACTAAGCTTTTAGCACAAAGAGCACAAGTTGAATTCTCTTCACTTGTGCTCTTTGTGCTAAAAACTTAGTGCCTTAGTGTTTTAAAAAAATTACTTGTAACCCGTTTCCAATTAAAAACACTTTTTCAAAACACTTCAATTCCATAATGAATCAAATCATTCATGAAAATAAACTCGCTTCACCCGCTGCGAAACATTCACTAGTATCTCATATGGTATTGTCCCAGTAGCTTTTGCCATTTCTGTAACCGGATAATCAGTTCCAAATACAATCACTTCATCACCTTCTTTCGCAGGAATATCTGTTATGTCGAGCATACACATATCCATACATACATTTCCTATTATCGGTGCAAGCTTTCCATTCACCAGCATCTTTCCGACACCATTACTTAATCTTCTGTTGATGCCGTCAGCATAGCCGATCGCAACAGTTGCCACAATTGTATCCCTTTTCAGTTTTCCTTTCCGCGAATATCCCACAGTTTCATTGGCCGCAACATTTTTTATCTGCGAAATAGTGGTCTTCAGTGTTGCCGCCTGCTGTAAATGATTCTGTTCATTCGGAGTAGCTGCAAAACCATACATGCCAATTCCCAACCGAACCATGTCGTACTGCGCTTCACTGAAGCGGAGGATACCCGATGAATTCAGGATGTGTCGCATGATGGGGTAATTGAAATTCTTCATGATGTCATCGCTCATCTTTTTGAAACGATCGACCTGCAGTTTTGTGAAACCATCGTGTTCAGCTTCGTCACTACCTGCAAGATGACTGAAAATAGATTGGATATGTAAATGTTTGTTGTTGTTAAGACGAACAACTAATTCGTTGATCTCTCTCTCTTCAAAACCCAGTCGATGCATTCCTGTATCCAGTTTCAAATGTATCCTGAAAGGTTCGCCAGCATGTTTTTTCAATACTTCCGAAAGCTGATTGAGCTGGCGAAAATTATAGATCTCCGGCTCCAGACGGTATTTCATCATCATCTCGAAATTCATTACCTCCGGATTCATCACCATTATAGGAAGTGTGATCCCGGTTTTTCTCAGATCAACGCCTTCGTCTGAATATGCTACAGCGAGATAATCGACATGATGGAATTGTAAAATATTCGCTACTTCGAAACTCCCACTACCATACGATGTCGCTTTGACCATGGCCATGATCTTTGTCTGAGGTTTAAGTCTTGAACGGTAATAATTCAGATTGTGGATGATGGAATTCAGATTGATCTCCAGAACAGTTTCATGTGCTTTTTGCTGAAGGACTTTTGAAATTTTTTCGAATCCGAAAAGCCGGGCGCCTTTAAGCAAGATTGTTTCGTCACGGAAGTCGGAAGGACTGAAGTCACGCAAAAAATCATCGGTTGAACGGAAAAATTTTTTCGACATGGGAAAATATTTTTCCTGCCGTGAAATGGCCGGTCCGATTCCGATCAACGAATGAATTCCTTTTGCCTGTAAAAGATCAGCTACCTCTTTGTATAAGTTCTCCTCATTCTTTCCGCTTTGCAAAATATCAGATAGAATCAAAGTCTTTCTGTCGTGCTGTTTTTGCTGATTGAGAAAATCCAACGCAATTGTCAATGAACCGATATCGGAATTGTAACTGTCGTTGATCACCGAACAATTGTTGATCCCGGTTTTCATTTCCAGACGCATGGCGACAGGACTGAGCATATGCATGCGTTCCATGATCACTTCCTGGTCAAATCCCATTACCAGCATCAACGACCAGCAGTGGATTGCATTTTCAATCGATGCATCATCAGTGAAAGGTATAATGATGCTGATGAATTCGTTTTTATAGACGGCCTGAATTTCTGTATCGTCATTACTTTTTGTAACTCGTCCAACCTGTAAATCTGCACGCGATTTTCTTGAGCATGTGAAAATGGCAACTTCCTTTTCCCTGAATGGAAATTTTGAAATGCTCTCGTGGATAGTTGAATAATCTTTATTGTAGATCAGGGTTTTTACACCGGAAAAAAGTTCCAGTTTCTCCTGAACTTTTTCAGTTTCATTCTTGAAATTTTCATCGTGAGCTGAACCGATATTTGTAAAAATTCCGATCGTAGGATGAATGATCGCTTCCAGTTTTTTCATTTCACCGGGCATCGATATTCCTGCTTCAAAAATTCCAAGCTGATGTTCTTCCTGCATTTCCCAGACGGAAAGCGGAACGCCTATCTGCGAGTTATACGACTTCGGACTCCTGACAATATTGAGATCAGCACGAAGCAATTGATACAACCATTCTTTAATGATGGTCTTTCCATTACTTCCCGTGATGCCAATTACATTGTATGAAAATTTCAACCGGTGATGAGCAGTCAGTTGCTGCATTGCTTTCAAGGCTTCATCAACAACTACAAAATTTGCCTTCAGGTTCCTGAATTCATCAGTGAATTCACTTACGATAAAATTCCGTACACCCTGATTGAATAGATCAGCGATAAATTTATGACCGTCATGGCGCTCTCCTTTTATGGCAAAGAATAATGCACTTTCGGCTACCAGTACCCGTCGGCTGTCTGTTAAAAGATTACGTATTTCAGATTGATCAGGACTGTTAAGGATCAATTCCCCACCCGTAACCACTGCAACCTCATTGATGCTATAAGTGGTTTCGCTCATTAATGAATTTCTTTTCTTTCCTGATTATAACAATGGCGACAAAGCGGAACATAACTTTCCTGTTCGCCCAATAATATTCTCGACTGACCGGCAACTGTCCGGTGTGAATAATTTGCCAGCTCACCGCACTTCATACAAATTGCATGAACCTTGGTAACATATTCTGCAATGGATAGCAGAGTAGGGATGGGACCAAATGGTTTTCCAAGAAAATCCATATCCAGCCCGGCAACAATAACGCGAATTCCCCTGTTTGCCAGAACCTGACATACACCCGGTAATTCTTCATCAAAAAACTGCGCCTCGTCGATGCCAATTACATCAACATCATTAGCCATTAACAAGATCATTGAAGATGAATCTACCGGGGTTGACGTGATAGAATTTGAATCATGGGAAACTACATTCACTTCATCATACCGGGTATCAATTCTTGGTTTATAGATCTCAACTTTTTGTTTGGCGATCTTTGCCCGCTTCAACCTGCGGATCAACTCCTCGGTTTTCCCCGAAAACATTGAACCACAAACCACTTCAATATGACCTTTTCGGACTTCACGGGCGTATAGGGATTCGAGGAACATATTTGAGTTTTTAACAGCCGTAAACGTACTAAATTTCGGGCAATGAGCTTGCAGGTTGCTTTTAATTTAGATTAAAGGTCAAGGGTCAAAGCTCAATACTTCTCGTCTATCGTAATGTGCTAATTTTAATTAAGTAATAATTTTTTTGATTAAATTAATTCAAATTTTGAGTTGAAACGATTGACCCTTGACCTGATTCAGGAAAAAACTTGCAAAAATTGACAACATCCTTCAACAACTTCCGTTAGAATTCCCATGCAAAGCCCTATTCTTCATCAACAATTGATTCTTTCAACAGAAAGACTCAGAGACCTTCATCGTTCTATGCAAGCCCATTCTTCGGCAATTCCTGCTGCGGAAATGGATGTTTTTTTAGCTGAGATCCGCAAACTTTATGAATTGGCATTACAACTGAATTATCAGAATGCTCTTCAGTTACTGAATGAAATGCAGATTTCGAATCTGGCGGAAATGAAAATGAATTTTCCGGTGAATCCCGCTCCGGTAAACACAAGTCAGAATAATCCGGTTGCAAATCAAACTTCTGAGATCATTCCTGAACAACCTTCGGTAAAGGAAAATATACCCGTTGGAACAACGAATATTCCAACTACTCCTGAACCATTCAGAAAAGAAGAGATCAGCGAAGCTCCTGTTGAAGTTCCTGGAAAAACGAATGGCCATATTTCTATGGATAAGCTGATGGCTGATATTTCTAAAGCTGAAAATGCCGCAGAGGTGAATCACATTAAAAAGTCGAATTCCGACCTGCATGAAATGTTCGCTTCATCACCTTCCATAGCTCATAAATTCGAAGATCATGAAACACTGGCAGACAGGATCGCTATGAACCAGAGTTCACATAGTGTTTCTGACCATTTGCATAAAGTTCCGGTGAAAGACCTGAAGGCTGCGATCGGACTGAATGAAAAATTTCAATTCATCAATCAGCTCTTTAATGGTGATTCGCAGAAATACAATGCTTCTGTCGAACACCTCAATACCTGCGGCTCTTCAAATAAAGCACAGGAATTCATGAAAAATATTTCCCTCGATTACAACTGGGAAAAACAACCCTCCGTTGCTTCTTTATTCATGGATATAGTGGAAAGACGCTATCTTGGATAATGGAAAAAACAGGGCTCTACCTGGTACCTACCCCTGTCGGTAATCTGGAAGACATTACCTTAAGGGCGATCCGGATCTTAAAGGAAGCTGATACCATTCTTGCTGAAGATACCCGCGTCAGCGGAAATCTTATGCGACATCTGGGAATCGATAAACGCCTGCAGTCCTATCACATGCACAACGAACATAAGATCGTTGCCGATATTGTGAACCGTATCTCCGCAGGAGAAACCATTGCCCTGGTTACCGATGCCGGAACTCCCGGTATTTCAGACCCGGGTTTTTTATTGGTAAGAGAATGCATCCGAAATGGTATCAAAGTGGAAACACTGCCCGGTCCTACTGCCTTTGTTCCTGCTTTAGTCAATTCAGGTTTGCCTGCTGACCGCTTTACTTTCGAAGGATTTTTACCTCAGAAAAAAGGACGAGCTACCCGCCTTGAAAAATTGCGTGATGAAGAACGCACCATGATTTTTTATGAATCACCATACCGGCTCGTTAAAGCCATTGAACAATTCATTGTCATTTTTGGTCCGGAAAGAAGGGCGGGTGTTTCAAGGGAAATCTCAAAAATGTTTGAAGAAAATTTTCACGGATCCTTAATGGAATGTAAAACACACTTCAGTGCTAAAACTGTAAAAGGTGAAATCGTTATCGTTGTAGCCGGGAAGAATTTTAAACACGATACAGAAGCAGAAACCGCAGATGTGGAGGATAATGAATGATGAAAGTTTCATGATAATTTGAGAAGAGAAACCTGATTTTATCCTCTAAATAATGTTTTCACCAATCGTTTTGAGTTATACACCACTTCTTGTACGTTTCTTTTAATATTAACATAATTTTCAGGGAGCATTTTAGTTATCTTGCACCCCAGTATGATAGACGTGGAAATTCGTGAGAAAAGATGGGCATTGAAACCTGACGGTAAACCGGAACAGGTCAGTGCGCTCGCTTCGCAACTGAACATTAGCAAGACACTCGCTAATCTTCTGGTGCGCCGCGGTATTACTACTTTCGATCAGGCACGCCTTTTCTTTCGACCCTCGGTTACGGATCTTCACGATCCTTTTTTAATGACCGATATGGACAAAGCTGTCACCCGTCTTGAAGAAGCCATTGCCAGAAATGAGAAAATTTTAGTCTATGGTGATTATGATGTTGACGGAACAACTGCCGTTGCCCTGGTCTATTCTTTCATCAAAAGTTTTTACGAAAACGTTGACTTTTATCTGCCGGATCGCTACAAAGAAGGCTACGGTGTCTCTACTGCCGGCATTGAATACGCTGCGCTGAATGACTTCAAACTGATCATCGCTCTCGATTGTGGAATCAAATCCATCGACAAAGTACATGCTGCAAAATTAATGGGCGTGGATTTTATTATCTGCGATCACCATCGCCCCGGCGATACATTACCTGAAGCTGTTGCAGTTCTTGATCCGAAACGCGCTGATGACACCTATCCGTTTGATGAACTGTCTGGATGCGGAATCGGTTTCAAGTTTATTTCCGGTTATGCGCAGAAACATAAAATTCCTTTCAAAGAAATTGAACAATATCTGGATCTGGTAGCAATCAGCACTGCTGCTGATATCGTTCCACTCGTAGGAGAAAATCGTGTACTGGTTCACTTCGGATTAAAACAACTGAATTACAAACCACGCCTGGGAATAAAAGCTATTCTTGAAATGGAAAAAGTTCCTGTGTTTGTAGATGTTACTGAAGATGATCGCAGAGTTCCTCATTATAATCTTACCGTTAATGATCTTGTGTTCATCATCGGACCCCGGATTAATGCAGCCGGAAGAATTCACGATGCACGACATGCTGTTGAATTGCTTATCTCTGAAAACGCTGCAATAGCCATTACAAATTCTCTTCGCATTAAAGAACATAATGAAGAACGGAAAAACCTGGATGTGAAAATTACGCAGGAAGCTTTTTCATTTATTCAGTCTGATCCGGAATTCTCAAGACGACGCTCTACTGTTCTGTTCAATGCAAACTGGCATAAAGGTGTGATTGGTATCGTTGCATCGCGCCTGACAGAAAAATATTATCGCCCAACTATCATACTTACTGAATCCAATGGAATGGCAACGGGTTCTGCACGGTCAGTGAAGGATTTCGATATCTATAATGCAATTGAAAGTTGCAGCGACCTCCTTGAACAATTCGGCGGACATATGTACGCAGCCGGACTAACAATGAAGATCGAAAATATTGAAAAGTTCAAGGAACGATTTGAAGAGATCGTTGCTTCTACCATAGAAGAACACATGCTGACTCAGGAAATTGAAATTGATTCAATGCTGAAGCTGTCAGAAATTACTCCATCATTCTTTAATATCCTTAAACAATTCGCACCTTTTGGTCCGGGAAATATGAATCCGGTTTTCCGTAGTGACAATGTCCGCGATACCGGTATGTCGAGAGTAGTAGGAAATAACCACCTGAAACTGAACCTTGCTGAAGATGAAAATACACGCTTCGGAATGGATGGAATTGCTTTTCAGATGGGACAACATTTTTCTTTTATATCGAGAAAGATTCCGTTTGATATCTGTTACGCTTTAGATGAAAATACATTCAATAATAAAACCAGCATTCAGATGAATGTCAAGGACATTAAATTGAAATAGTCGCTCATTAATTAACCGGCTTTAATAATGAAACTTCTCGCACAATTAATTACAAGTACTCTTGCAGTCATGATCGCTTCTTTTCTTTTCAAAGGCGTTCATGTTGATTCTGTTGTTACTGCATTTTTAGTTGCTGCTGTAATGGCTGTGTTGAACGCAATAGTAAAACCGGTGTTAGTCATTCTTACTATACCGATCACAATATTTACTCTCGGACTATTTCTACTTGTAATCAATGCCGGACTAATTCTTCTTGCAGATAAAATTGTTCCCGGTTTTAATGTTGATGGTTTCTGGACGGCCTTTTTCTTCAGCATCATTTTAGCATTGATAAATGCTGTTTTCAATGCACTGAATCGTGAGCAAAGTCAGGATTAAAATTTCTGTTTTCGAAAGACTCTGATTACTAGCACATTCTAGTTGGATTACTTCCGTATTCAAATTTCGAATTTCGAATTTCGATAAAGAGGTTGGATTACTTCCGTGAAACATCAGTTGCACAATCTAAAAACTTACTTATTTTTACATAAAAAAATAACTCTTTCTATGAGCAATGATCTAGAGAATGGCCAGAAGTTTTATAATGACGTTATGGCTTACTTTGATAAAGCAGCAGCCCTGACGGACTTCGAACCGGGACTGCTTCATCAGATAAAAATTTGTAACAGTATCTATAAATTTTCTTTCCCTCTTGAAAAGGATGGTAAGCTGGAAGTGATCGAAGGAATTCGTGTTCAGCACAGTCACCATAAAACTCCGACAAAAGGTGGGATCCGTTACAGTGAATTTGTGAATGAAGAAGAAGTAAAAGCACTTGCAACACTGATGACTTTCAAATGTGCAGTTGTTGATGTTCCTTTCGGTGGTGCTAAAGGCGGGATAAAAGTAAATCCGCAGAACTATACTGTAAAGCAACTGGAAAAAATTACGCGTAGATATACAACAGAGTTGATCAAGAAAAGTATGATCGGTGCCGGAATCGATGTTCCTGCTCCTGATTATGGAAGTGGTCCCCGTGAAATGGCATGGATTGCTGATACGTATGCAACTTTCAAGTATGACGATATAAATGCCCTTGGATGCGTTACCGGTAAACCACTTGGTCAAGGCGGTATTCAAGGCAGAACAGAAGCAACAGGACAAGGAATTTTCTTTGGTATCTGTGAAGCCTTGAGTCATGCAGATGA
The DNA here is from genome assembly GCA_049363815.1 of Bacteroidota bacterium. Taxonomy (GTDB): domain Bacteria; phylum Bacteroidota; class Bacteroidia; order AKYH767-A; family 2013-40CM-41-45; genus JADKIH01. Next base: position 2,631 of record JBMQEM010000144.1, on the reverse strand, counting down.
TATGAAAGAAATCGGTTTGACTACAGGAATAGAAGGCAAGACTGTTATCGTACAAGGACTTGGTAACGTTGGTTTCTACTCAGCAAAATTCTGTCAGGAAGGTGGAGCAAAAGTTATCGGTGTTATCGAAAGAGAAGGTGGAGTTTATAATGAAAAAGGTTTAGACATTGAAGCGCTCTTCAAGCACAGAAAAGAAAAAGGTAGCATCCTTAATTTCCCGGGTTCGAAGAATTATGAAAATGCAATGGCCATGCTCGAAATGGATTGCGATATTTTAATTCCTGCAGCATTGGAAAATCAGATCACAAAGGAGAATGCACCAAACATCAAAGCAAAAATAATTGCTGAAGGTGCCAATGGTCCTGTAACAAAGAACGCAGAGATCATTCTGAATAAGAAAAACGTAATGATCATTCCGGATCTTTATCTGAATGCCGGTGGTGTAACAGTTTCGTATTTCGAATGGCTGAAAAATCTTTCTCACGTTCGTTTCGGAAGAATGGAAAAACGTTTCCAGGAAACATCGACATTGGAACTTATAAAGTCAGTTGAACAGATGACCGGTAAGAGTCTTGATTCCCGCCAGAAAAAAGTGATCACACATGGTGCAGACGAAATTGATCTTGTTCGTTCCGGTCTCGAAGAAACAATGATCTCCGCCTTCAACGAGATCCGCGAAATAAAAAAATCCGATAAGCGTATTGAAGATCTTCGGACTGCTGCCTTTGTTAGCGGTATTCGTAAACTTGGAGTGAGTTATCAGTCATTGGGAATTTTCCCTTAATATTTTTGTAATTCGGTTTCGAATTGCTTCAAATGGTTTAAGATGCTTTGCATTTTAAACCATTTTTTTTTGTTTAATACTCTTTTAAACCCAAAATAGATAGCATTGAAAAATAAAAAGGAATGGTTTCTAAGAACGCATGGGATAGGAATTGTTATTTATGCATTTGCGATTTCGAAATTGATAGAAAGGTACAATGACAGGCGGAATATTGAGCGGAAATTAATTATCCGGTTTTATGCCAGGAAAATTTCAAGCGGTATTCCGCCGGGGAATTAGGAATACACTGAAATGCATGAATGGAATAAATATTTTTTTAACTGAATACTTCCAAACTCCCCGGCTGAATACCGCTTGATGATGTCTTTAATTTGAAATTATGTTCTTAATTACCGCTCAATATTCCGCCTATCATGTTACGAGTTTTTAAATGGGAATAGAAAGGAGAGAGTTGTTGGATTCAATACTTCGCTTAGCAGGGAAAAAACTATTTTTAAAGATGGAACCCCATATTATCTAAAGAAAAATCCCTCAAAAATAAAAAGGGATTAAAGTGTTTTGCACCTTAATCCCTTTTATTTTCAAATATCTAATTAAAATGCTCGATCAGATAATCAACATCGCATCCCCATAACTATAAAAATGATATTTCTCTTTTATAGCCACCTTGTATGCATTCATAATATTTTCGTAACCACCAAATGCTGAAACCATCATCAACAAAGTTGATTCAGGCATATGGAAATTTGTGATCATGCAATTTGCTACACTGAAATCGTATGGCGGGAAAATGAATTTGTTTGTCCAGCCGTCGAATGGTTTTAATTCGCCTTGTGTCGATACTGATGATTCAATTGCACGCATCACTGTCGTTCCAACTGCACAGATCTTTTTCTTCTGCGCTTTCGCTTTATTTACAACAGTACATGCTTCAGGAGTAATGATTACCTGCTCAGAATCCATTTTGTGCTTTGTAAGATCTTCAACTTCTACCGGACGGAAAGTTCCTAGTCCAACGTGAAGTGTAAGATCAGCGAAATTCACACCTTTCAATTCTAAACGTTTTACTAACGGCAGACTGAAATGCAATCCAGCTGTCGGAGCAGCAACTGCACCTTCATTACGCGCAAAAACTGTCTGGTAACGTTCCATATCTTCCGGCTCTGCTTTACGCTTGATGTATTTTGGAAGTGGAGTATTACCTAAAATTGTAATTGTCTTCTTGAACTCTTCGTACGGACCATCGAAAAGAAAACGTAATGTTCTTCCTCTGGATGTTGTATTGTCGATCACCTCAGCAACCAACAGATCGTCATCACCGAAATAAAGTTTGTTACCGATACGGATCTTTCGCGCCGGATCAACCAACACGTCCCACAAACGACTTTCACGATTCAATTCGCGCAGTAAAAACACTTCGATCTTTGCGCCGGTCTTCTCTTTGTTTCCATAAAGACGCGCAGGAAATACACGGGTGTTATTCACTACCATCGTGTCACCATCAGTAAAATATTCAAGGATGTCTTTAAAGTGCTTGTGCTCGATCTTTCCTGTCTTTCTGTCTAACACCATCAAACGTGCATCTTCGCGATTCTTAGCCGGATGTGTCGCAATCAGAGAGTCCGGGACATTCACTTTAAATTGGGATAATTTCATAGTTTGGTTTTAATGATTGGGACAGTTAGGATGACCCCAAACGGGCGGCAAATATACTACAGTGAGACCCCCCTTGTAAAGGATTTGACCTAATATTTTTATTCGGGACTAAAGTTCTTGTTTTCAGTAATTTGAGTCAGAAAATCCAGTGGATTCACCGCATTTCTCAACTCATAGTTCCCTATGCGTGT
>JBMQEM010000143.1:0-56945 GCA_049363815.1 Bacteroidota bacterium | reverse complement strand
AAAGCAGCTTCGAATTTTTGCAAAACAAACGAACGGATGCTCAAAGCATCTGTTACACTTTTCAATGACAGAGCATTTTGTTCGGTTTCTGTCATGTTAAAAAAGTTAGTTGCTGCCCCGGTTGCAATTATCAATTTATCATATGGCAATACCCCAATTGATGTTTCAACCCTGGAATTTGCAGAATCAATTTTTTGAACCTCTGCCAATCTGAAAAGCACCTTCTTGTTTTTACTGATGATCTTTCTGAGTGGATAAGCGACCGAATCCGGCTCCAGGCCACCCGTAGCAACCTGATACAGCAAAGGCTGAAACGTGAAATAATTATGCTTGTCGATGAGTAAAACTTCATACTTTCTGGTGTCCAACTGTCGGGCGATCTCAATTCCACCAAAACCACCACCCAAAATTATCACCCGCTTTTTTTGACCTGATAATGCGAAAATGTCCATAAAACCTTATTTTTTTATAAAATTCGACTATTGTAAAACTGAGATTCCTATACAAAGGTCTGTCTTTTAACAATACAGGAATCAAACTTTTAGATATTAAGGCAAAAAGAGACCCAACACGAGAGAAATTAGAAATTATTCTCTTGTTTATGAGGTGGAAAACAAGATTTTTTCTATATTTGCAACAGATTTAGAGAAAAGAAGAAGGGGACCGAAGTCCCCTTTTTTATTGATTATCAATGGACATTAAAGAAGAAATAACGAAATTAGTAGAAGAAAAGATCGCCGGTAGTGATAATTTTCTTGTTGAAGTTAAGGTTACTCCGGGAAAAGTGCTGGTAACTCTCGATCACCCGCAAGGAATTATGATCGAAGATTGTGTCAAAGTGAATCGCCATTTACAAGCACACTTTGAAAACACACCGGTCTTTGAACATCGTGAACTGGAAGTCGGATCACCGGGAATGGAAGAACCACTTCTTGTCCTGAAACAATTTCACAAACGCATTGGCCGTGAAGTAAGCGTTCTCACTTTTGATGGAGTAAAGCATACAGGAACTTTAATGGCTGCAGATGAAAACGAGTTGTCGCTCAATGAAGACATCACTGTTAAAACCGGCAACAAAAAAGAAAAACAAAAACAACTAAATATTATTCCTTTCAACAAAATTAAAGAAACGAGAGTTATATTCTCATTCGACAAAATCATTTGAAACAAATGGCAAAGGTAGAAACTAAGAACGAGCACGCTGAACTGGTAGAAGCGTTTTCGGAATTTAAGGAACTGAAAAACATCGATCGTGCAAGCATGATGAGTATTCTGGAAGACGTGTTTAAAAACATGCTTCGTAAAAAATACGGCACGGCTGATAATTTCGACATCGTCATCAATACAGAAAAAGGTGACCTGGAAGCTTTTCGAAATCGATTGATCGTGGAAGACGGACAAGTTGAAGATCCAAACACGCAGGTTGAATATTCTGAGGCAGTAAAGATCGAACCGGATTTTGAAATTGGTGAAGAGGTTTCCGAGAATGTAAAATTCATGGATTTCGGTCGTCGTGCAGTACTTGCAGCCCGTCAGAATCTGATGGCACGCGTACAGGAACTTGAGAAAGAAGGAATTTTCCGTAAGTATAAAGATCGTGTTGGTGAGATCATCACCGGTGAAGTATATCAGACATGGAAGAAAGAAACTCTGATCATGGATGACGATGGAAATGAATTGATCCTGCCAAAAGTTGAACAGATCCCATCTGATTTTTTCAAAAAAGGTGATGCAGTCCGCGCAGTTGTTTTACGTGTTGAAATGACAAATGCTACTCCGAAGATTATTTTATCACGTACCTCTCCTCTCTTCCTTGAAAAATTATTTGAACTGGAGGTGCCGGAAGTATTTGATGGTCTGATCACGATCAAAAAGATCGTTCGTGAACCAGGTGAACGCGCGAAAGTTGCTGTTGAATCTTATGACGACAGAATCGATCCGGTAGGAGCTTGTGTCGGAATGAAAGGTTCACGAATTCACGGAATCGTTCGTGAGTTACGGAATGAGAACATAGATGTGATCAATTATACCAACAATATTCCACTGTTTATCTCCAGAGCCCTTGCTCCTGCGAAGATCTCGTCCATCAAACTTGACGAAGAAAAGAAACGTGCATCTGTTTTCCTTAAACCGGATCAGGTATCACTTGCTATCGGAAAAGGTGGAAATAACATCAAATTAGCAGGAAAACTTTCAGGATATGAAATTGACGTGTACCGTGATAATGACGACGACACTGAAGATGTGGATCTTGAAGAATTTGCAGATGAAATTGAACCATGGATCATCGACGAATTAAAGAACATTGGCTGTGATACAGCGAAAAGTGTTCTTGATCTGCCGGTTGAAGACCTTGTGAAACGTACCGATCTTGAAGAAGAGACGATTCGCGAAGTGGTCAGGATTCTACGTTCAGAATTTGAATAAAAATCCGGTGTAAACTTCGGTTTACCAGTACAATAAATTATTACCTTGCACAAGTCCCATAGAAATGGGGCTTTGCAGGGCAAAAACAAAATATGGCAGAAGTAGAAAAGACGTTTAGATTAAGTAAGGCTATCAAAGAATTCAATCTTAGCTTGGACCACATAGTGGATTTTCTGACTAAGAAAGGTTTTAAGGTAGAAAGCAACCCAAATACCAAGTTGCCAGGGGATGCCTATGCCCTTTTGTTAAAGGAATTCCAGGGCGATAAGTCTGCGAAAGAAGAAGCACAACAACTTGCTCAGAACAAAATGAGAAAAGAGACGGTGATTCTTGACGCTCAGGAAAAGCCCAAAGCTCCTTCGAAAAAAGATGATGATTCATCTGAGATCCTCATCAAAAATGTAGGTGCAGCGAATGCGCAGAAAGAGGAAACTCCAAAGGCAAAAAAGGAAGAAGCTCCGAAGGCGAAGAAAGAGGAAGCTCCTGTTATCAAAGCTAAGGCAGATAAAGTAGAAGGACCGAAAGTTGTTGGAATGATCGACATCGATGGCGATTCGAAGAAAAAGAAAACTGCCAAAGACGAAGCTCCTGCTGAAGACACGAAGGAAGAAAAAGCAAAGAAAACTGCTGCAAAGAAGAAAAAGGATGATGACGATGCCGCAGCGAAAGTTGTTGCTGATGCAGAAAAAGCAGCCGTAGAAAAAGCAAAGACTTCGAAAAAAGAACCGAAGTCTGTCGCTAAGGAAGAAGAAAAACCCGCAGCACCGGTCATGGAGAAAACTCCGGATCCTGTTGCTACTCCTCCTGCTCCACAGGTAAACGAAATTGTCGCTGAATCAACTCCGGAAATTCCACCGGCTGCAAAAACAGATGAACCACCGGCTTCCGATCAGGTCGCAGGTGATGATATTCACAGGATCAAGAGAACCAAACTTTCAGGTCCGACGATCATGGGTAAAATTGAATTACCTGTTGATCCGCCAAAACGTAAACCGGTTGCTTCGTCGACAGGTTCGGTTGGTGACAAAGACAAGAAAAAAAGAAAGCGTACAGACCGAAAAGGAACTCCTGTTCCACAGGACAAAAATACTCGTCCTCCAGGAGCTCCGGGCACACAAGCTCCGGGTTCACGACCTCCGTTCAAACCGGGTGGAAGAAATCCAAATTACAAAGGAAACAATCCGAATAATCGTCCTCCGGGAACACCTGGAGAGAATAAAACTGAATTGACTGAAAAGCAAATTCAGGATCAGATCAAAGCAACACTTGCTCGTTTGAGTGGTGGTGGTAAATCGAGATCTTCGAAAATGCGTAAGGCTCGTCGTGACGAAAGAAATACGGAAAAAGAAGCACAAGCACAAGATGCAGCAGAAAACAAAGTGATTCAGGTAACTGAATTCGTTACTGCAAACGATCTTGCACGCTTAATGGATAAATCAGTTACTGAAATTATCTCTGCGTGTATGTCGCTTGGTATGTTCGTATCGATCAACCAGCGTCTGGATGCAGAAACATTAACTGTCGTAGCAGAAGAATTCGGTTACACAGTTGAATTCGTTTCAGCAGATGTACAGGAAACAATTGGTGTAGAAGAAGACAAGCCTGAAGATATTAAACCACGATCACCGATCGTAACCGTAATGGGTCACGTTGATCATGGTAAGACTTCACTTCTTGATTATATCCGTAAAGCAAATGTAATTGCAGGTGAAGCCGGTGGTATCACTCAGCATATTGGTGCATACGAAGTACAGCTTGAGAACGGAAAGAAAATTACTTTCTTAGATACTCCCGGTCACGAAGCCTTTACTGCTATGCGTGCACGTGGAGCGAAACTGACTGACGTTGCTATCATCGTGATCGCAGCAGACGACAGTGTGATGCCACAAACAATTGAGGCGATCAATCATGCTCAGGCTGCAGGTGTACCAATGGTATTTGCAATCAATAAAGTGGACAAACCGGATGCGAATCCGGAAAGGATCCGCGAACAATTATCGAAAATGAATATCCTGGTTGAAGACTGGGGTGGAAAATATCAGTGTCAGGAGATCAGTGCTAAAAAAGGACTGAACATCGAAGCATTACTTGAAAAAGTTTTACTTGAAGCCGAGATGCTTGAACTGAATGCCAATGCAAACCGTCGTGCAAACGGAACTGTTGTTGAATCAATGCTTGATAAAGGCCGTGGTTATGTAATGACAGTTTTAGTACAAGGTGGAACATTGAAAGTCGGCGATATTCTTTTAGCAGGATGTTACAGTGGTCGTGTGAAAGCACTTTACAATGAAAGAGGATTCCGTATAAAGGAAGCCGGTCCATCAGCACCTGCACAGGTGTTAGGTATGACAGGTGCACCACAAGCCGGTGATCTTTTCAACGTAATGGAAGACGAACGCGAAGCGCGTGACATTGCAAACAAACGTTTGCAGTTACAACGTGAGCAGGGAATCCGTACACATAAACACATCACACTTGATGAGATCGGTCGTCGTTTGGCGATTGGAAACTTCAAGGAGTTGAATGTAATTGTGAAAGGTGACGTGGATGGTTCAATTGAAGCTCTTGCAGATTCATTATTGAAACTTTCCAATCCGGAAATTCAAATTAACATTATTCATAAATCTGTCGGTGCCATCACTGAATCAGATGTATTGCTTGCATCAGCATCGAATGCCATCATCATCGGCTTCCAGGTTCGTCCATCGGTGAATGCACGTAAGCTTGCTGAATCAGAAGAGATCGAGATCAGATTATATTCAATCATCTACACTGCCATCAACGAGATCAAACTTGCCATGGAAGGTATGTTGGCTCCGGAATTCCAGGAGAAGATCGTTGGTAATATTGAGATCCGTGAAACTTTCAAAATTCCGAAGATCGGAACGATTGCAGGTTGTATGGTGCTCGATGGAAAGATCAGCAGAAATACGAAGATCAGAGTTGTACGTGACGGCATCGTTGTTTACTCAGGTGAACTTGCATCGTTAAAACGTTTCAAAGATGATGTGAAAGAAGTTTCTTCAGGTTACGAATGCGGATTAAGTATCCATAATTTCAATGATATACAGATTGGTGATATTATTGAAGGATATGAGCAGGTAGCGGTGAAGCGGACTTTAGCTTAGGCTTTTTGTCTTTCGTGATCAGAGATTAGAAAATAGAAAAGGGCTTCCTGAATGGAAAGCCCTTTTTTTGTATTAATATTTTATAAAAATTTATTTTGTTTTCTTTTCAATGATCAGCAATTGTGTTGTTGAATCATGGTTTGCAAAAGAAGAATTCTCCAAAGTTCCGGTACTGTCAAAAGAGTCTGCTATTGCACTTTGCTCTGTTGTTGTGATTATGGTAATTACAAAAGAGAGTACAGCTATGGTAAGAGAATAAGCAATAACCCTGAATTTAAAGGTCCGGAAAATCCTTTGTCTTTGTTCTATTCTGATTTTCATAATGTGTGATAAGTCTGATCAACTCGTGTGAAGAGATGGAATTAAGTTTTCAATCCTTCATGAATACGATAACCACGATTTTTGTATACTAAAATTCACTTATGCTATTACAGTTTCCATGCCCCCAAAGAAAATTCCCGTTATTCATAAAAATGCCAGCGAAGCAGAACCAGAGCTTAAAACCGCTACTTCCAATCGATAATCTTACACTTTCGAAGAAGGTAAATTATCGTTGCAGCCTCAGTTTTAGACAAAAAAAAGAGTTCCTCCGCAGAAGAACTCTTCAAGGCGTTAGTTATAATATCGCTTAATTTTTAATAAACCTGCCTGTCGATATACCATCAAAATGAAATGTTTTGATAGTATAAACTCCGTTTGCAAGATCAGATACATCGAATGATATTTCATTTAAACTTCCAGAAACAGATCGGCTCATCACCAATTCACCTTTCATCGAATAAACAGATACAACAGAAGCTTGTCCATCGGAATTTAATTTCACATTCAATTTAGAATTCACCGGCGATGGATAAACCAGAAGTTGATTGTGATTTGATAATTCAGATACTCCGGTTCCAAGAAATTCAAACGCTCCCATATCCGGTGGCACACTGCGAATGGCCCCTGTTATATCATAGAGCAAAGTTGGTATCACCACACCGGTGTTGTCAAGCAGACTGTTTGTTGGAATCATAATGAACTGAGAAACAAATCCGGGATCTGTATTCTGGCTATTGATATCCTGTCCGCTAGCAGTCTGCCAATCAGTAAGTGCTGCATACAAGACAGGACTCGATGAACCTTTCATTGCAATATTTCCACCCGGAACATAAATGTCGTTATAATCACTATTCAGAGCTGTGGCCGGAGTAGCAGTAGCTCCAATAACCAGTCCGGCTTTTATCCCAGTGGTAGGCTGCGTAATGCTGATGATATTATTTCTGATCACAGAATTTGTATTAGACAATTCTTCAGCGATTCCAAAAAGTTCCCCACTGGAAGAATTCGGATTATCCAATGAGATGGTATTGAAATAAATTTCCGGAGCTGTTCCCGGTGTGCGCACTTCAATTGCCGTGAAATTTCCGCTGGTCAGATTCACATCGTGGATCACATTATTGAATACTCTGTGCCCTGTACCATTGAATAAATAAATTCCCCTGAAAGGCATTGTTCCATTATTGACCTGCGACACTTTTATGAAATTTCCAAAGATCTGCGTATTAATATTCGCTGCCTGTGCAACCTGAATAGCATTAACGGATGTTATGTTAGAAGTACGTTTATCAAAATAATTGTCGCTGACAATAGCACTGTCAGTTTCCCGCAGATAGATCCCATTCGAATGAAAATCATAAAAAACATTGTCAGAGATCACAATATTTGAAGCAAGATCACTTACCAATCCAAATACAGATATTCCATAACCTCCGCCTGTAGCAGTATCATTAATGAAGGTGATATCATGAAAATCACCGGTCGTAAGAATGCTTGTCTCAGAACCGGAAGCGACATACGCACCATACAAAGTACTTGTAGTCCCGGACATATCAACAGAACAATTTATGATTGAAATATTCCGTCCCGTATTGAAAATATGAATTCCATAAAAGCCACCTGATGATGAAGTATCCCTTACAACCCGCAAATTAGTGATGGCGAAATATTGCACATCAGTAAGCCGCACAACATGTCTGTCTGTAGATGTGGTAAACGCTGTTATAATTTCCCCATTCCCATTTAATGTTACAGCAGCGGTATCTGAAGATCCGGGTATAGAATTAAAAACAACTTGCTCATTGTATGGACCTGATCCCGATACAACATCAGCAATAACATTCCCTGAAATTCCATTGGTAGAAAGTGCAGTAGAAAATTCAAAGAAAGTCTGGAAATTTACTCCACCGGTTGCCTGATTGGCATTGATCGTGTAATTGCCAACCATTGGCTGAGCAAATAAGGTTGCAGTTGCAGTTACAAAAAGTGTCACAATCAGAATGATTAATTTGTATTTTTTTCCCATCATTTAGAATTTAGAGATCTCAGTTTAGTTGTTATAACTATTTAAATTTCCAGCTAAAAGTAAAACAAAATTTGAGTTATCTAACAATTTTAACGTATCCTGGAAATGATGAAGTACTTAAATCGATAGTGCTAAAAAGGTGCTTAAATTATGAATTCACAATTTATCCAAACAATTTTCTTATTTTTCGGGCATGAAACGATTGACTTTTCTGGTGTTAATTTTCTTGAGCACTTACACAGCTTGGTCTCAAAAAACCATCACAACATATAGTGATGACAGCGCTTTGATTGTTACAAAAGATCCAAGGTACGATCAACTGGTTGCTAAACAAAAACGTCAGAATTTAATGACGCAAACAATGCCGGGTTATCGCGTGCAGATCTATTTTGGCGCTGTTCGTCAGAAAGCTTCAGAAGTAAAATTAGAATTCAATTCAAAATTTCCGGGAGTTCCCGCATATCTCACATATCAGCAACCTAATTTTAAAGTAAGAGTGGGTGATTACAGAAGCCGTTTTGAAGCTCAGAAGTTTCTTAAAGAGATCGATGGAATGTTCCCTTCGGGTTTTATTGTTCCGGAAGATGTGAAGTTGCCCCCTATCCATTAAATCTCTTTTCCCGGTTTCATTAAATCCCGATCACTCCATTATTCAACAATAAAACTTCCCGAACTTTTTAACCCATTTTCATTTTTAATCTGATAAAAATACTTTCCTGTTTCAAAACTCGAAACATCTATCGTAAGACTTTGAGTGACATCAGTTGGTACGCTTTCGAAGATCGATTGTCCTATTGAATTGAAAACAACAACCTCTTTTACATATCCATCTTTTAGATCTATTGACAGAAAATTACTAGCAGGATTCGGATATGCAATTGAAATAGCAGATGAAATCTCATTCACAGACACAGTATTGAAATCCAGAAATGTGACGGTGTTGTTTCCTGAATTTGGAACAGCAAGTACATCATTTGTTACATCGTAAAAAATATCTGCAGGACTACTCATCCCTGTTCCAACAGTAGTTGGTGGTGCAACGAAATCACTGTCGTATCGAACGATTGTTTGATTACCCCAGTTAGATACATAATATCTCCCCTGCCCATCGCGTGCAACACCATCGCAATTACTAAGTGTCGTTGAGATTATTGTTGAAATAGTATAAGTAGAAAGATCAATTGCATTGATTGGTGCATTGCTTCCCCATGTAACATAAACACATCGATTGTTAGCGGCATCATAAATAATTCCATTCGGAGTTTTTACCAGTCCGCTGGCAATAATAGAATCTGTTTGAGCTGCAATTGAAACCTTATGAATTGTTTTGGCAGAAAAATCTGTCGTATATAAATTTCCGGAATCGTCATGAGTCAGACCATTCAGAAATGATGCACCTAAATTCAGATTAAAAACTTGCTGACCATTAGAAAGTAAATAACCTTTTATACTACCACCTGAACAACAAAACAAGGTGTCGCCGACAATCTCAATTCCGTAAGGACCACTTCCAATACCACTGATAAAGACAGATAATGTGCCGGCGCTGTCTCTTGCAAGAACCTGATGGCTGGAAGTATTACCAATCAGCCATCGATTGTTCGCTACATCGAATTCGGTACTTTCAGGTCCGTTGTAGGTTTGTGCACTTGCAGAAAGTGACATCAAAAATATGGCAAGAAGGCAGGTGATTTTCATAGTATGGAATTGTGAATTTTCGTGATTGCAATGGTACGAAAATAAAATAATGTTTTTTCAACTTTTACCTTGCCCGAAACTTCTATTTACCAGATATACCCCTGAAATAGTCAGCACCACTGCTGTCCATATTAGTGCATTAAGTGGCTCATCCAGCCAGAGCCAGCCTAAGAATACAGCGACCACTGTATTTACATAAGCATATGTGCTGATGATCGTTGCAGGAAGCTGCTTGAGCACATACATATAAGCTCCATAAGCGATAATTGATCCGAATATAATCAGATACACCAATGCCCATATAGCTTCTGTTGAAGGGTGAAAATTTGACCACTCGCCTCTTCCAGTTCCAACAAGGTCCAGGATCAAACCTCCACAAACCATTTGGATGCCGGCTCCAAATAAAGGATGAGTTTCTGTCCTGTGATTCTTTGAATAGACTGTACCTATGGCCCACGCAATGTTGGCAATCAATATTGAAATAATTCCAATTCCATAATTAGGGTCTGCAAAATCTCTAAGGCTATCTTTAAACAAAAGGAACTGACCAAGCAAACACAATAAAATTCCCAGTACGATCATTAAATTTAATTTTTCCTTTTGTCCGCTGACACTATTCACGGCGATGATCCAGATTGGTGTCAGCGAACAAATTAGCGCAGCCAATCCGCTGTTAACATATTGCTCAGCCCAGGTTACAAGTCCGTTTCCAAATGCAAGCATCAGCAAGCCATTTATGGCAAATACTTTCAGATCTCTTGCAGGTGGGAGTTTGTACCCTTTCAGATAGAAGAATGCACATATTAAAATACCGCCGATACTATGCCTGAAACCGGCCATTAAAAAAGGTGGAAACGTTTCAACTCCGACACGGATAGCGAAAAAAGTGGTGCCCCAGAATATAGCTACTGCTGCATAAGCAAGCCATGCATTGATATTGATCGTTTTGTTCATACATTAACTTCAATACAAAGTGTATCAAAGTATCTGATTGCAATATAAAATTATTCCAATGTAAATTCTTTTGTAAAGAAAGCAGAAAAATTCATCATTTCGATTCGAAATCCCGAAAATTCATTTCTATTTTTTAGCTTTTGACTTTTTCATTTTAACTTGATTGATCAATTCATAGGAATGATCAACCCATTCCAGGATCAATTTATCAGACACAGTTCCATCAACATAGATCGTATTCCAATGTGTCTTATTCATATGAAAGCCGGGTTTTACAGAAGGAAATTCAGCGCGTAACTCAATTGCCTTCTCCGGATCGCACTTTACATTGAATTGCAATTGCTCAGTATCTAAAGGAAGCAAAAGAAATATCTTGCCTTTAACTTTAAACACCAGGACCGTCTCTCCAAAAGGAAACCCCTCCTCCACATCGGCTTTGCCAATACAATACTGACGTAATTGTTCTATGTTCAATTAGCGGATTTTTGAATCATAAAATTACTAAAAATTAATTGCGGATTTCGGAATGCGGATTTCGGAATTTTTGCTTCGATTAAAGTTAATCCAATTACAATAAACTTTATTTACTCCACTTTGAACTGCCATAGAAAATGTACTTTGTTTTCTCCTGCAAAGAGTCAATCCGAAATCCTTAATTATTTAAAATTTCAGATAATATCCTCAATTTAAAACCCACGATCTGGCCTGGAGAACTCACAAAATAAACTTATTCAATACAAATAGTTAGTTTCTATTGAGAAGATCCCATTTCCACAACCATAGATTTGCGATATTTACCATTCAATTCACAAAAAATGAAAAAGATTCTAAATTATTTTTTACAAGGCTGTCTGTTCGTCGTGCCAATCGTTGTAACCTTATGGGTGCTATTGAAAACGATATTCTGGATCGATGGTTTACTTCCTTTCCAAATTCCTATCAAGGTTCCGGGTATTGAAGAACTAGAGATTCCGGGACTTGGACTGTTGACCATTTTTGTGGGAGTTGCCGTAATTGGATATATCGGTTCGCATTATATCAGAAATCCCTTTTTCTCTTATGCTGAAAAAGCCGCTAACCGGGCCCCATTGATTAAACTGATCTATTCATCGGTAAAGGATCTGGTTGAAGCATTCGTGGGAGAGAAAAAAAGATTTAACACGCCTGTACTGGTTCGTCTTGAGAAAGATTCTGAGATCAACCGGATCGGATTTATTACTCAGGAAAACCTGTCTGACATAGGACTTGAAACTACCCTTGTTGCCGTGTATCTGCCGTTTTCGTACAGCTTTGCAGGCGAATTAATCATCCTGCCAAAAGAAAATATCAGACCACTTAATGCTTCAGGAACAGATATGATGAAGTTTATTATTAGTGGTGGCGTTACGGAAATTAAGGAGTGACTACGGTTGTTCTCTTCACACTTCATAGCCACACTCCGTTATACAAGTCAAAGATAACCATAACAACCTGCCATAAAATAAATGTCCAAACATCGTCGTATATTCAAACAAGATGAATTCCGGGAAATCGGATTTGGAAATCGTGTTGGAGATTCAAAACAACGATTAATGAATAAAGACGGATCCAGTAATGTCAGACGAGCCGGATTACGTTTTTATGAATCAACAAATCTTTACCATGAGTTGATTACAATGCCATGGTTGAAATTTTTCTTTCTCGTTTTTCTATCCTACATCGCAGTAAATTTCTTGTTTGCATTTATTTATTTCCTTGTAGACCCCGATAATATCGGCGGAATGATCTATACTACTCAATATGAAAAATTCAAGGAGATCTTTTTCTTTAGCGCACAATCGCTAACAACAGTAGGCTATGGCCGACTTAATCCGACAAGTACTTTCAATAGCTCACTTGCTGCCATTGAATCACTGACAGGTTTACTAGGCTTCGCCCTGGCTACCGGATTATTGTATGGACGCTTTTCACGACCTGTTGCAAGGATCTTATTTAGTAAAAACGGTTTAATAGCACCATATAAAGGATATACCGCTTTTATGATCAGGATTGCCAATAAGAATAGAGCTGAATTACTGGATCCGGAAGCAACTATTGTGATGTCGTATATTGGCGAAGAAAATGGAAACAAACTCAGGAAGTTTTCTAATCTTAAACTTGAATTGACACATGTTACCTTGCTAACAATGTCGTGGACCATCGTTCATCCTATCGATGAAGAAAGTCCAATGTATGGATGGACAGGACCTGATTTCACAAAAAACGAAGTTGAGTTTCTGGTTTTAATAAAAGCCTATGAAGAAACTTTTGCCCAAACCGTTCATACACGTTCATCCTACCGTGCAGAGGAAATTGTTTTCGGTGCAAAATTTCTTCCGATCTTAAAACCTGCAGAGAATAATTCCGTAACAGTGGAGCTCAATAGAATAAATGAGTACGTATCCGTTCCACTATTCGAAGAAATTGTGTAACCTGAACAACTAAAATAATTACTTTCTTACCTTCCAAAAAAATCAGTTTGAACAAAAAAATCTTTTCAATATTAAAATACACTATCCTGCTTGGACTCGGAGCCGGTTTGTTATTTCTTGCTTTTAAAAAGGTAAATATCAATGAGACCATCGATAAGATCCGAAATGCAGATCTCTTGTGGGTATTGCTCTCTGTTGCTGCCAGTCTGGTCGCATTTTTAAGTCGTGCTATCCGTTGGAACCTTCTGATCCATCCTCTTGGCTATAAACCAAAGGTGATGAACACTTCCACAGCTCTTATGATTGGATATCTGGCCAACCTGGCTATCCCTCGGCTTGGGGAAGTAACAAGATGCGGGACATTGACGCAATCGGAAAAGATTCCATTTGAAAAACTGATCGGAACAGTGATCACAGAGCGCATCATAGATGTTCTGAGTCTGCTAGTATGTATGTTACTTGTTGGATTTTTCGAATACGAACGATTGATGAAATTCCTGAATGAAAATTTTATCAGTGCATTCAGGAACAATGCAACATCAGCAGGAAACTCACCGGTCACAACGATCATAACCCTGCTTGCATTTTTTATTATAATGTATTTTGTATTTAAAAGTAAGAGAGGAAAAGCGTTTGGTACAAAAGCAAAAGTGATATTGAAAGGAATTGGTGATGGCATTATCTCCGTAAAAAAAATGAAGAAACCCTTTCTATTTATGTTCCATACTGTATTGATCTGGGTATTGTATTTCCTGATGTCCTACTTTTGTTTCTTTTCACTTGATTCGACAGCACATCTGGACTGGCATGCCGGACTATTCGTATTGGTTGTAGGTGGTATTGGAATGAGTGCACCGGTACCGGGCGGTATAGGAGCATATCACTGGGCAGTAACCCTGGGTCTGATGTTATTTGGAATTACCTATGATGATGGGATCACTTTTGCAACCCTTATGCATTTTTCAAATACAGTGGTAGTGATCATTTTCGGAGCATTATCTTTCTTATATTTATTCCTCAAACAGAGAAATGGAATCGCACGAACTAACGCAACTTGAGATCATCAGGAGAAAGATTGTTGACCTGAATCAGCTACAGCACTCTATTTACAGGTGGCGTTTTTTATCAAAAAAGATAGTTTTTACCAATGGCTGCTTCGATATCCTTCATTTAGGACATATTGATTATCTGGCAAAAGCGTCAGATTTAGGTGATATTTTGATCATTGGAGTCAATTCTGATGCTTCAACAAAGCGTCTGAAGGGTCCTAACCGCCCTATAAACGATCAGGAACAGCGGTCCGTTTTGCTTGCTTCCCTGCATTTTATCGACGCTGTCATCATTTTTGATGACCCAACCCCCCTCGAATTGATAAAAACAGTAAGGCCGGATACTCTGGTGAAAGGTTCTGACTATAATTTGAGCAACATCGTTGGAGCCGATATCGTTCAATCTTATGGCGGAATGGTAAAAACGATTGATTTTTTACCGGGGTACTCAACAACCATGATTGAGGAAAAGATAATTTCCGGCAGAAAGTAAATCTCGAATCAATATAAATTATTATATTTACAATAAAGAATAACAGAATGAAACCAATTCGTCATTTTTCCGGTCTTATTGTAGTGCTAAGTTTCGTAGCATTATTCTCGTGCTCCAAAGAAGAATACTTCAAATCTGAGTCAGGTATAAAAAAACAACTGGAGGGAAGCTGGAGCCTTATTCCAATTCCCCGGACAAATCCTGATCAAAACTGGGCTTTTGACACCAATGACAAAATGATCAGAAGTGAATCCGGTGTTAATTACACAGGTGATTTTAAAGTGAGTACCTCACTTACCAAAGCTGAAATCAAACTTGAAAATTTTCTCGTAGTTTCAGGTTCATTCGATTATAATGGAACATGGGAAATCGTTCAGCTTGACGATGACTTCCTGATCATTGCAAATGACCGCGAGGGAACCTCAGGTATAAAGGAACTAGAATTTACAAAGAAAAAATAATTCTTCACACAGATATTGCATACTAGCCAATTCCGGAAGGGGTTGGCTTTTTTTTGTAATTAGTTTTTTTTGGGATTGGTATTTAGAGATTAGTAATCACTACTGTCCATCAAAACTATTTTTATTTCAAAGTAATTTACTGAATTCTGCCGGTACTTCAATTTTTCTTTTTACCCAAAATCCCGATAGCTATCGCATAGGTGTCAACTCAATTATATTATTATTTATTGAAATTAAGTCGGGTGAATCTACTTTATTGCCATCTGCTTTAGAGTAATGTCATAAATTAAACTCAAGAATTCATAATAAGTCTTTAAATTTAAAATTGACAGTCCTAATAGTGCTTTACTTTTGATAATACTATACTACATAGGCAAGTTAAGACCCTTTGCTATGCACTTATAATAATATTACATAAGTAATTCAATTACGTTAGCAGTGTACTCTTAGTAATATTACACACGTAATTAAATCACGTTAGCCCATAATCTTAGTAATATTAAAAACGTACTTCAATCCAGTTAGCACTGTACTCTTAATAATATTAAACACGTAATTCAATCCCGTTAGCACTGTACTCTTAATAATATTAAACACGTAATTCAATCCCATTAGCTCTGTACTTTTCGAAATACTATTCGCGCAATTCAGGCCCGTTAGGGCCATACTCTTGGTAACTCCTAGACTATACAAGAGCGCTAAAGCCCCTTTAGGGACGCACTCTTTAAACACAATACAAATTTCAATTAATATGCCTAAAAGTTCCAGTATATATTGGTTGCATTCGATTTATCCCTGATATACAATTGTGAAAAAAATATGGCTAACACTTATACAGAAATACATCTTCAACACATTTCATTGGCAAGGTGGATATGGAGCCTTCGCTTACAGCAAATCCGATTTGATGATTGTGATTAAATATATTTAAAACCAAAAAGAACATCATAAGTATATCTCCTTCACTGTAGAGTACCGAAAACTGCTTCAACTTTTTGAAGTTGATTTTGATCAACGATACATTTTTAAACAACCGATTTCAATTTTGGGTGAAAAATTATTTGGAAATTGAGTAGATTATACTTTTGTTTCAGAAAAAAGCAATGTGTTTAAAGAGTTCGCCCCTAACGGGGCTTAGCGCTCTTGTATGGTCCAAAAGTTACCAAGATTTTGGCCCTAACGGGCCTAATCATCTATAAATTAAAAGCGAATACATCATTCGATTTTTCCATATGACATTAAGCTTTTGCTGACGGCAATAGAGGCTAATTTGCAAAAAAATCTTTTATAAATAATCTCATGTCAACAAAATGAAATTTCTATTCATTTATTTTTTATCTTACGTTGACGCCTATGCGCTAGCTATCAGAAGAAAAAATAAAAGCCCAACGCGCACCAAATCATTTGAAACTTCGATTATTAGACATCCATGATCAATTTTCGATATAAAACATGAGAGCAATTCAGATTCCAATAAAAGCAACTATTATTCATTTTCCATTTTTCATTATTAATTTTAAAGTACTTTCACACTTCTAAAAATTGATCAGTGGCTAAAATTAAAACATCTTTCTTTTGTCAGAATTGTGGTGCACAAGCTCCGAAATGGACCGGAAGATGCCCTTCATGCGGACAATGGAACACTTTCGTTGAAGAAGTCATTCAACGAAATGAAGATACACCGGGATGGAAAAAAAATGATGGTGTAAAAAAGAAGGTAGCACAGGCGCAATTATTAAGCGACGTTGCAATAAAGGACGAACACAGAATTGCTCTGCCGGATCAGGAAATGAACCGGGTTTTAGGTGGCGGACTCGTTCCCGGGTCATTGATATTAATGGGTGGTGAGCCAGGTATTGGAAAATCAACATTGTTACTGCAACTGGCACTATCAATGAAAAAACAATCTGTTCTCTACATCAGTGGTGAGGAGAGCGAGCAGCAGATCAAAATGCGAGCAGACAGATTGAAACTTTCAAGTGAAGCTTTCTTTATCCTCACGGAAACATCTCTCGAAAATATCTTTCAGCAGATCTCTGCCATGCAACCTCAGATCCTCGTGATCGATTCAATTCAAACTATCTTCAGCAACAAAATAGAATCATCTCCGGGAAGTGTTTCTCAGATCCGCGAATGCGCAGGAGAACTTTTACGTTTTGCAAAAGAGAGTTCGGTTCCGGTTTTTCTCATCGGTCATATTACAAAAGACGGCACCATTGCCGGTCCGAAAATTCTTGAACACATGGTCGATACTGTTCTGCAATTTGAAGGCGATCGTCATCATGTATATAGAATTCTGCGGGCAAATAAAAATCGCTTTGGCTCAACGGCGGAGATCGGTATCTATGAAATGCAAGGTTCAGGTCTTCGTGAAGTGGATAATCCTTCTGAAGTACTTATTGCAAACCGCGAAGAAAGTTTATCCGGCGTAGCTATTTCAGCAACAATGGAAGGTATTCGTCCACTGCTTATCGAAACACAAGCGCTGGTAAGTTCAGCAGTTTACGGAACACCGCAGCGTTCTTCAACAGGTTTCGATTTACGGCGTTTAAGTATGTTGCTTGCAGTTCTTGAAAAGCGCTGTGGATTTCGACTTGGTGCAAAAGATGTATTTTTAAATATAGCAGGCGGGATAAAAGTTGAAGATCCTGCCATTGATCTTGCAGTGATTTGTGCAGTCTTATCTTCAAGTGAAGACATTGCAATATCACCACGCATTGCATTCTCAGCAGAAGTAGGTTTGAGTGGAGAAATTCGTCCGGTAACAAGAATAGAACAACGCATCAGTGAAGCAGAAAAAATGGGCTTTGAAGAAATTCTGATCAGCAAGTACAATCTGAAAGGACTTGATAAAAGCAGGTACAAGTCGATAAGGATAAATGCCGTTTCAAAAGTAGAAGAAGTCTTCCAGCATTTATTTGCTTAGAACTTTTGGTGAATTCTAAACATAAAATTTTAACACTAAGATCAATTGGATTTCGGCACAAGAGCACAAGTGAAGTGCATTTATATGATGTGTTCTAGTGACAAATTTTAGTGTTCTTAGTGTTTTAACTTCATGGATTAACCCCTTCAAATTAAAATACTAAGAACACAAGTCCACAAGTAGACCATAGAATTATTACTTCTTAATAATTCTATTTACAAATTTTGAGTATTTGTCCTCGATCGATAGGAAGTAAACACCGGAAGCAAGTTCACTTGCATCCAAGATCATTTGCATTTCGAATTTCGCTATTTGTTTTTCTGAGATTAATTTACCGTTAGCAGCAAACAATTTGACCAACTTGTCTGTATCAGAATATTCAAATCGGATCGTGATCTGATCAACAAACGGATTCGGATAAACTTCCGATTGCATATGGCTAGTTACGGAACCATTTTTACTGATAATAGAAATACTGATCGTATCACTTGCACTACATCCATTCGCATCAGTTACCAATACAGAATAATCACCGCTGATTGCAGTAGATATGAATTGTGTTGTTGCAGAAGTGTTCCATGAATAAGAAGCAAATCCTGAACCGGCATCGAGTACGATAGAATTACCGGTTTCAATTGCAGTATCATTTCCTAATGAGACAACTGGAATGGTATAGATGTTTGCATTCACAGCAAGCGGTTCACTCGGACAAAGTCCACCGGCAATTGCAAAATACTGAATGCTGCTATTCAGGAACGGAGTAATGAATGTATTTCCTGTTCCAAGGATGTTTCCTCCGGGTGCATCCAGCCATGTAATCGTTTCTGTTGAGCTGGCATTCAATGTCAGTGAAGCACTTCCACAACTTGAAGCATCCGTTACCGACAATGCCGTTACAGGATTGACAGTTGCTTCAACCGGAACGAAGTTACTTGGACAAATTCCTGCAGTCTGTATATACAAAACTGTCGTTGACGTAAGTATAGGTGTCGTAAATGAATTTCCGGTAGTTATGAAATTCCCATTCACTGCATCGTACCAGTTGATAGTTCCACTGCCATTTGCAAGAAGTGTGAACGATGATGGTCCGCAGGAAGAAGCATCAATGCCCGTCGGATCAGCTTCGATCTGATTTACCGTTACAGTAACTTCGGAAAAATTACTCAGACATACATCACCCGCTTGCAGGTAATAAGTCGTAGTTGAATTTAGTACCGGAGTTGAAAAAATATTTCCTGTAGCTATCACTGTTCCGTTGGGCACATCAAACCAGTTAATGACATCCGGCGAATTTGCAGTCAACTGAACAGAGACAGCACCACATGCATTTACATCAGCAACTGAAGGGTCTGAAGGAATCGGATTAATTACAGCGACAGCAGCAATATAATTACTCGGACAAATTCCGGCCACTTGTGCATAATAAGTCGTAGTTGAATTTAATACAGGTGTAATGAATGTTGCACCGGTACCTACCATTGTACCATTTGGAGCATCAAACCAGTTAACAGTACCAGATGAATTGCCTGTCAACGACAAAGAAGCTGCACCACACGAGTTGCCTCCAGTGGTTACCGGGTCCGGTGAAACCATATTTATTGTTGCCGTAACTGGAATGAAATTACTTGTACAAACAGCACCGGCCTGAACATAGTAAGTTGTAGTAGAACTTAATTGCGGTGAAGTAAAATTACTTCCGGTGAAAAGTAACGTCCCATTAGGAGCATCATACCATTTTAATATTTCCGGTGACGAAGCAGACAGATTGACTGTACCTGCTCCACATCTGCTGTTATCTGCAACTGCAGGATCTTCTGCAAATGCATCGATATTAGCATTTACCTGAACAAATGAACTAGGACAATTAACACCAGCCTGAATAAAGTAAGAAGCAGATGTAGTCAAAGAAGGCGTAGTAAATGCAGATCCTGTGAAAAGAAGTGTACCGTTTGGTGCATCGTACCAATTTATTGTCGAAGACGAATTTGCCTGAAGAGTGATCGTACCTGAACCGCATCGTGTAACATCGTTAGTGGTTGGGTTGGCAGTAATAGGATTGATAGTTGCAGTAACAGGAATTCTGTTACTGATACATCCTGTTCCTGCCTCTACATAATAAGTTGTTGTCTGAGAAAGTACAGGAGTTACATAGTTTGTTCCGGTAAAAAATGGAGAACCACCAAGCGGACCAGTGTACCATCTCACAACTGCTGTATCAACTGCACTGAGGGTCACAGAACCGGTTCCGCAATTCTCTGCATGTGTCACAACAGGATCAGCAGTGAACGGATTGATGATTGCATTTGCAGCAACACGTGAACTTGGGCAGGTAGTTCCTGACTGTACATAATAAGTTGTTGTGGAACTTAAACTCGGTGTAGTGAAAGTTAAACCCGTCGCAAGTGGTGACCCGCCTGAATTGGAAGAATACCATGCAGCAGTAGAAGAATTAGCAGTGAGTGTAACTGTTCCGTTTCCACATCTTGCAACATCGGATACAGCGGGTGGACTTGCAATCACATCAATTGTTGCAGTTGCAGTGACACGGGCAGAAGGACAAACAGTTCCAGCTTCAACATAGTAATCAGTTGTTGAAGAAATTGAAGGTGTATTAAAATTTGTACCGGTAAATAACAAACTTCCTCCTGACGGAGCAGAATACCAACGAATGACAGCCGTATCAGATGCAAGTAGTAAAACACTTCCTGCTCCGCAACGGCTTGCATTGGTTACAACCGGCGCTGCTGTTATTCCATTAATTATTGCATTGACAGAAATTCTTGGACTCGGACAAAAAGTTCCTGCTGAAAGATAATAAGTAGTGGTCTGATTTAAAGATGGAGTTGTAAAAGAACTGCCGGTTGCAACCAGGTTACCTCCAACTGAGGCATCGAACCAACTGATAGTAGCAGTATCCGATGCAGTTAAATTTACATTTCCTGTACCACATCTTGAAACATTGCTTGTTACCGGAGAAGCTGTTACTGCATTGATGACAGCATTCACTCTAACACGCGCGCTTGGACAAACACCGGAAGCCTGTACAAAGTAACCGGTAGTTTGCGTTATTGAAGGTGTAGTAAATGAAACTCCCGTTCCAAGAATTGTTGCAGATGTAGAATCAGCAAACCAATTTAAATTCGAAGTACCTGCTGCAGAAAGTGTGAGAGTTCCTGTTCCACATCTTGAAGCTGATGTGGTTGAAGAAATTTGTTCAACAGCACCTACAGTCAACGCTACACCTGATGAACTTGCAGAGCAACCGGAAGCTGTAACTTTCACAGTATAGGAACCTGCCGTTGATACTGTAATACTTGTTCCTGTGGAACCTGACATTAAATTATTGTCTTTGTACCATTGATAAGTTGCACCACTTGTTGAACTGACATTTAATATAACCGAAGAGCCATTACAAATTGCTGTTGAGCCCGAAGTTGTGATCTGAGCAAGAGGTCCTGAGTATTCACGGCCCGGTGATCCTAATAAACATCCGGCAAACCAGTTATTTCCATCGTCTGCATTTGCAGTTTCATTAAGTCTTTCAAGTGTATAGCCACCTGCATCTGCTGTTGTTGCAAATGGCAACTGATCTGAATACAAAACAGACATATGCAATTGATCATTTCTGTCGAACAGTCTTAACTCTTCACCGCTATTGGAGAAATCAAATTTGAAATCACCGATAACATTTGTAACAGAAGGATAGATCGCTGAGAATTTTTCCAGATCAGACGCCAGTACCAGATATCCGTTTGCAGGAATTGAAGTTGTTACCGGTAATTTATATGTATGATTTTCCGCTTCATCCCTGAATATCCAGTTTGAAAGATCAATGGCCAGACTACCACGGTTATGGATCTCGATCCAGTCACCGGATTCATTCAGCGAATCACTATGATAGTTCAATTCACTGAAAGAAAGTTGAGGACTTGCAGCAGCACCGGTGAAGTAACAGGTAATTACATCGTTCGCAGTAAAATTATATGTTACACTCTGATTAGTATTGTTTGAAGAGATCACAACATTACTTCTCCAGTGGTCAAAAGTATAACCGGGGTTAGGAATTGCTGTAATGGTAACCGGATTGCCATTGAAGTAAACACCATTCCATGGATAAGATGTTGGAGTGATCGTTGAGATCTGAATGACACCGGCACCGGCTGGACTAACCTGTAAAGTGAGTGTTACCTGACTTGTCAATTGAAACTCACTTTGTACAAAATTTCTTGCATAAGAAGGTCTGTTATTTGCAAAGGAAAGCATAGAGGCAATATTCGAGATCCATGTTGCTGAATCCGCTCCACCCCATTTTTCATTTTGCAAATGATAATCGTATTTCAGGGAATCCCTTAGTACATATGCATTCGCCTGAACATTTGAAGGAAGGAAGATCGTATTGACAAGATCAGCATAACGGTTAATGAAATATTTTTTAAACGTTTCGTTTTGTGTGAAGTATTTGAACAGATCTGAATTGTAGTTGTGTGGTGAAGCATTTCTTGCTACAGATAACATATTGTTCGAGACACTTCCACTGTACCCTAATCCGAATTCAAGATCATAGATGAGATACTTGAATTTCCCATCACCTTTTTTAGGCCTCCACAACTTCAGGTTATTATTGGTTCCACCCATCCAGTCATCGTTAGGATAGTATGTTTCTGCGATGAAGTAGTCAGCCATATTCTGAAGATCCATCATTGAAGAAATGGTGTTGTAGTAAGCAGGATCAGTAGGTGAAGTTGTTGTTGCATAATTGTGCATTGCAAAGAATGCAGAATCACTTCCCTTCTTGACTTCTATGCCTGTATAGAAATAACTTTCCTTTAAAAAGTCAATCTCATCAGCTTTATAACCATAGTTTCCTTCTACCCAATGGTGATCATCATTTTCCCGGAAATAATAAATCCCCCAATTCTCACCGTTCAATGTTAACAGACATGGTTCATAAGCAATATAATTGTTGTAAGTTCCTTTAAGGATCCGGTTCATCAATGCATCCCGCATATGACATTTGTCGCGGTCGTTTCCGGCCATATGAAGGATAAAATTATCCCATTTATCATTCCATGGTTTCAATGACTGCAGACTGTAATTTAAACTTGAAAGGCCGTACTTGTCACCAAGTTTGATCTCGAGACTTTTCTGATTAGCTGAACGTGACCATCCTCCGGTTACTGCAAGTCCTGAATTAAATTTGAATTGCAAACTTTTATCGCGTTCATAAAATTCAAGTGTGACATCTTTTTCCAGATCCAGCCAGTAGTTTGCACCCCAATGTGGATTGGCAGACGTATACCCCGGTCCATCAGCAAAAATTCCGGAGTTATAATCATACAGGTTATCAGGATCAGTTGTTAAAGCAACAACCGGCAATCTGCATGAGAAATTTATAAAGTAGGTA
The DNA here is from genome assembly GCA_049363815.1 of Bacteroidota bacterium. GTDB lineage: Bacteria > Bacteroidota > Bacteroidia > AKYH767-A > 2013-40CM-41-45 > JADKIH01. Next base: position 33,611 of record JBMQEM010000143.1, on the reverse strand, counting down.
TTAGTGACAGTTGTACTTCCAATTGCATTCGGTGCAAACACTCTTGCACGGATTGTTTTTGTAGTTGAAATTGAAATCGGTCCGGAATACAGTGTGCTGCTTTCAGTCACATCACTTCCATCCGTTGTATAACGAATACTTCCTCCGGGAAAAGTTGTTGTCAAATTTAATGAACGGGTACCAGTATAGAATCCACCTTGCAATGAAAAGATTGGAAAAGTAGCATAAGTAGTTTTACACGCAGTCGAATTATTAGATGTCTTTGGTGTTGGAACATCAGTAAGGCACCAGTTACTGCTGCCATCAGGAATTCTTGCAATTGAATTATCAATCTCCAGATTTCCTGTCGCCTTTTTATCAAGTAACGTATTACTTCCATTCGTCAGGAAAATTGTCTCACCTGTCTTGCTGATTTTAAAATCTGCATGAAAGTAAGTTGTTGAAGAACTGTGGAACCAGGAAGGAACACTTGAAAAAAGTACTGAACCATTTTTAACAGAAAACGTCAGGTAAGGATTAGAAGACATGTCAGTGTATGAACCTGAAGTGTTGTGAACTTCAACAGCAAGGACGTTTGTACCATTCACCAATAGTGAACGGAGAGTATTATAATCGATATGAAAACTATCTGGGTATTCATTCTGATAAAGCAGAGCTTCATGACCAAGCGGTGAAAGTTCATTCCATGCCGGTACTATTCCTGGTGATCCAAGATTCATTCTTGCAATTTCAACTCCATTCAGATATGCAACAAAACCATCATCGAAATCCATATTGAATACGGCATCCATTATTTTTGAAGTATCGGAAATTGAAAACGACCTTCTCATATAAACTGAAGCGCAACCGGTGATCGTTGTTCCATCATCTGAATCACCCATTCCAATACCGCCTGTTCCTGTAGACCAGGAACCATCATTGAATGAAGGAGTTCTCCAGTTAGAAGAAAATGCTGTAGTGTTTGCGCGATACTTCCAGCTATCATTTGCTTTTACTGCAGTTTCCCAATGTGTGAGCACTGTCTGATCAGTGTCGGCAGCAAATACAAGTACATACGTTCCTGCTGCAAGATTATAATCCGGGAAACGGAATTTATACGGCTTCAAAGAATCATCAGACAAACCATAACCACTTAAATTTACAGTTGAAGAACCGGCATTGTAAATTTCAATCCAGTCATCATACTGAAAATTCTCATCAGCAATTGTCTTTGTATTTGAACTTTGAATTTCATTGATAACAACCTGTCCATTTGAAAAAAAACTGATTGATATCAGGACTAAAAAAAAGATGGTTTTATATGTGTGTTTCATTAATTAATATTAAATATTACTATGCTAAAATGCATCACGAAACGCCTGAAATCAATCCTTTGTGGTAAACACTCCCTTTACCTTTGCAAATGCCTTGTTATTCTTGGTCAAACAAGTATTAAACGTGGTAAGAAAAAGATCACTATTTACCTCAATTCTTTTCGGATTTTCATTAACTATTCTAGTTTTGTTGTGTTCTTAAAAAATTGAAAATTTCATTAATTTGAGAGCAAAAAGGCCGATTCTACCTTAAGCAAAACAACAGACTCGTTCAAAATAATTATATTTAATTGATTTTGAATGTGTTAAGTGTTGCGCCTCAGTCACGGAAACAGAATTAAAATTTAGCTTAAATAGTTGATTTTAAGCACAATAAATAGGTAAATTGGGAAAAGACCACCACATTGGCAAAATAATGCATAAGATCAGGCTACTGATCTTGCTTGGCATTGCAATTGGTTCTGCTCAGCATAGTCAAGCCAGCCACTCAATGGGCGCTGACCTTACATACAGATGCCTGGGTGGCAACTCCTATGAAATTGAACTTTCCTTTTATCGTGACTGTGCAGGTATAGAAGCAGATTCAATTGCAGATATTTTTTTCGAATCATCATGTTATCCTTCTTCATCTATTCAGATCTCTTTGATTCCGGGAACCGGTCAGGAGATTAGTCCTGCATGTCCGAATAATACTACAACTTGTAATGGAGGAACATTCACCGGAATTCAGGAATATATTTATCGTGGTGTAATAAATTTACCCGGCCCTTGTGTCGACTGGCAGTTCAGTTATAATTTGTGTTGCAGAAATAATGCGATCACAAATATTGATCTTCCAGGTAACACTAACATTTACATCTATGCGAATCTGAACAATGTCATCACGCCATGTAATAATTCGCCAACCTTTTCAAACAAGCCTGTGCCCTTTGCCTGTCGTGGTCAGCAATTTTGTTACAATCATGGAGCATACGATATAGACGGTGACTCTCTTGTTTACTCTTTGATCACACCTTTTGATAGTCCTGGATTACCTATTACTTATTCAAGTCCATGGTCAGCAACCAATCCACTGACATCCTCTCCCGCAGTTACCTTGAATCCGCAAACAGGAGACATCTGTATGACACCGACCAATCTTGAGATCACTGTGATGGCAGTATTAGTTCAGGAATTCAGGAACGGAGTTTTGATTGGTGAAGTGGAACGTGACATACAATTTACGATCATTGATTGTAATAATATTATTCCTACTGTCTCAGGTATCAATGGCACAAACAGTTTTTCACAAACTGTATGTGCCGGAACACAAACGTGTTTTAATATCAATTCAGGAGATGCAAATGGAACACAAAATACTTTTTTAGACTGGGATTATTCCATTCCGAATGCAACCTTCACAACTTTTCCCGGACAAAGAGAAACAGCAACTTTTTGCTGGACGCCAACCTCCGCTCAGATCAGTACTAATCCATATTGTTTTACTGTTACAGTCCGTGACGATAACTGTCCATTCGTCGGAAGTCAGATCTATGCTTTTTGTATCACAGTAACCGGAATAATAACGAATGCAGGTCCTGATTTAAATGTTGGTTGCAATGCAACAACTCCGATTACAGCTACAGCTTCTGGTGGCAGTGGAATTTATTCCTATCAGTGGAATACCGGTGCCACCACACAATCAATTACCGGTGGTGCAGGAAATTATATTGTGACTGCATCGGATGGAAGTTGTACTGACACTGATACAGCAACAGTACAGCCTGCACCCGGATCACCGTTGGCAGCCTTTAGCAATAATGCAAATTGTACAAGTCTTACAGTACAATTTACAGATCAATCTTCAATCACCGGCGGAACAATCACGAACTACAATTGGAATTTTGGTGATGGCTTTACAAGTACTCTTCAAAATCCGTCACATACATTCAGCGCTCAGGGAAATTACCAGGTCCAGTTGATCGTTACCTCTTCTACCGGTTGTATAGATACCCTCACACAAAACTTACACCTGACTTTAAATACTCCTAATGCCGGATTTGCTTATAATAGTGGTTGTCTGGGTGCAGAAATTAATTTTACAAACCAATCAAATTCACCAACACCGATTACATCTGTGTTGTGGTATTTTGGTGACGGAACAACATCTACAGCGCCAAATGCATCTCACATTTATACGGCAGCAGGACTTTACACTTCTTCACTTGTAATTACAAATGCAGATGGTTGTAAAGATTCCATTCCCGGAACTCTTTCAATTTTTAGTCTTCCTGTTGCAAATGCAGGAGCAAATGATACAGTGTGCGAAGGCTTGGCAGCAAACCTGGTAGCTTCAGGTGGTGTCAGCTATTTGTGGAATCCCGGAACATTGACAACTGCAGCAATTACAGTTACACAAAGTGCATCCACAAACTATGTGGTAATTGTAACTGATCTGAACGGATGCACATCTTCGGCTACTGCAAGAGTTGTTATTTCCAGATTACCACAATTGAATCTTCAGGATCCGACGATTTGTCCCGGGGCAACAACAAATTTAACAGCAAACATTTTTGGCGGCGGTGGAGGGCCACAATCCAGTTACACTTACTCATGGAATCCTGGCGGACAGACCACACAGCAAATTACTGTTGGTCCGGCAGTCCTGACAAATTACGTAGTGACTGTCACCGGCAGATACGGATGTGTTGTAAGAGATACTGCCACAGTAACTGTAGATCCGGCCATAATTGCTTTTGCAGGATTGGATCAGAATATCTGTCCGGGAGATACTGCAACGCTCTCAGCCGATGGCGGAACTTTTTATCAATGGGATCAGGGAGCAGGCAGTTCACAACAGGCTTTCGTTAGTCCGAACATTACAACAACTTATACTGTTACTGTTTATTCAGCAGCCAATTGTACAGCAACTGATCAGGTCGATGTCAGGGTACTACCTCTACCAAATGCAAATGCCGGACTAGATGAGAATATATGTATTGGAGACTCCGTTGCTTTGAATGCCAGTGGTGGAAACACCTATGAATGGTCACCGGGCAATATCAATTCGCAGCAGGCAGTTTTTTCACCAGCAATAAACTCAACCTATGCTGTGCTCGTTACTGATGCAAATGGTTGCAAGGCCACCGACTCGGTTGATGTATTTGTGAATCCGCTACCAACTGCTGACGCAGGATTAAATCAGGCCATCTGTTTTGGAACAAGTACAACTTTATCTGCAACTGGTGGAACACAATTCCTGTGGCAGCCGATCAATGACACTGCACAAACTATCACAGTAAGTCCGGATTCAAATTCAGTTTATTTTCTCACTGCGATTGACACAAACGGTTGCAGAGATGCTGATTCTGTGCTTGTAAATATTAATCAGTTGCCGAATACGTTGATGACTGTAAATAATGGTTTGTGTTTTGGAGCAGTTAACCTCAATGCAGGAGTAAGTACATCAGGAACTCCCGGACCTTATTTTTATTCATGGGCTCCCACTGGCGCAACAACTGCAACAATCACAGGTCTTGTACCAGGTATGTATTACGTTACAGTAACAGATGCAAATAATTGTATACGGAATGATTCTGCCATTGTAGATTATCCAACCGCTGTCAGTATTATTTCAAGTACAATTCCTGTTTCCTGCAATGGCGGTGACGATGGCACTGCATCTGCAATTGCATCAGGCGGAACAGCAGGTTATACTTATCAATGGTCACCGGCCGGAGGACAATCAAATGTTGCAACAGGATTATCAACCGGAAATTATATTGTCACGGCTACAGATGCATACGGATGTACAAGTACCACATCAGCATTTATTGATGAACCCGATCCAATTGTTTTGAATTCAACTATAAACTCAGTTGCATGTTACGGCGATAGTACAGGAAGCATTAACATCAATGTTACCGGAGGAACGACAGGATATTCATACCAATGGACACCTTCAATTGGCACTACAGCAAATGTTACATCGTTGCCGGCCGGAAGTTACTCTGTGATGGTCACAGATCTGAATGGTTGTACGTCGACATTAAATAATACAGTATTACAAGAAACACCACTGAATTTAAATGTTGCAACTGTTCCTACAATTTGTATTGGCCAGTCTGCTGATTTATTCGCAGCGATATCCGGAGGCGTTTCGCCTTACTCTATACTTTGGAATACATCTGATACATCTGCATTGATCAGTGTATCGCCGGCCTTCACAGCAAATTATACTGTTACGATCCATGATGCAAATAATTGTCCTGTAACTCCTGCAACTGTTACAGTATCTGTTCATCCTCCGTTGAACGTGACAACAGTCAGCATACCGCCATTGTGCGAAGGTGGAACTGTCAACCTACAGGCCGCAGGTTCGGGGGGTAATGGTGGTCCATATTACTACTCCTGGAATGACAGCACATTGTTTGGTGCTACACCATTAGTTCTTCTTGAAAACGACACAACATTTACTGTAACATTAAGCGATGGTTGTTCACCTGAGGTGAATCAATCCATTCCTGTAACAGTTTATCCTTTGCCTGAAGTAGATTTTACTCCACATACTATTTCAGGTTGTACTCCTGTCGAAGTTGATTTTACAAACTTCTATGCGCAATCACCGGGTGCTACTTATTACTGGGATCTTGATGACGGTGTTATTTCGAATGATACAAATCCAAATCATACATACATCACACCCGGGCAATATGATATTTCACTTACGATTGTAACAACCGATGGATGTGCAGCAAGTCAGAATGTAAATGATGCTGTCACAGTTTTCGGCTTCCCTGTCGCAGATTTTTTCCAGAGTGCAGATGAGGTTCCGGAATTTTTACCATCAGTGACCTTCACTGATAACAGTACCGATGCAGTTTCATGGCAGTGGGATTTTGGTGATGGCAATACCGTAATTGATGTTTTACAACCGACTCATGAATATTCAGACAGCGGAACTTACCAGGTCAGACTGATCGTTACAAATGAAGGAGGTTGCATTGATACTACCTATGGAATCATCAGAGTTGAACCGGAATTTACGATCTATGTACCCAACTCTTTTACACCAAACGGTGACGGAGTAAATGATTCTTTTTTTGCGAACGGATTAGGGTTTGTTAATTATGAAATGTGGATCATGGATCGTTGGGGAAAAGAAATTTTCTATTCACAACAAGCCGGACATCATTGGGACGGTTCCTATTTCGGTGGTGACAGAATTTGTCAGAATGATGTTTATGAATACATCATTAATGTAAAAGACTACAAGGGCAAATCACATAAAGTTATAGGGCATGTGTCGTTGGTGCGGTAGTACTAATTTCCTGTTCAGATCAATGGTTAATTGTTGGCTCTAGAAGTTACCATTGGCCTTTTTAGAAAATTTTAAAACTTGGTAAACAGCCACTTTTGCGTGGTAGCGGATTTCCCTACATTTACCTCAATTGTTTTTGTGGATTCATTAACAATGATAGATTCGTCATGTGTGGGAAGTGCTGAAATTTGAACGATTTCGGCTTTGGAGGCCTAAATTCAGAGGTTAAGAGCACCATTAAACTTACAGACCATAAAAAAAACTACCTGCTTATTTCGCATAAAAACGCTGTTTTTATTGCTGATTTCTGTAGCAATTGCGAAGGACGGAAAGGCCAGCCATTCAATGGGGTCAGATCTTACCTACAAATGTCTGGGTGGAAATTCCTATGAGATCACACTTTCCTTTTATCGTGATTGCGTAGGTATAGAAGCTGATCCAACAGCAGAAATATTTTTTCAATCGTCATGTTTTCCGGCAAGTTCAGTTACTATTAGTCTGATTCCCGGAACAGGTCAGGAAATCGGTCCGGCTTGTCCAAACAATACTACTACCTGCAACGGTGGAACATTTACAGGCATTCAGGAATTTATTTACAGAGGTGTCATTAATTTACCGGGACCTTGTGCCGACTGGCAATTCAGTTACAATTTGTGTTGCAGGAACAATGCAATCACAAACATTCTTCTTCCAGGACAAACTCAGATGTATATCTATGCTAATCTGAATAACACCATAACTCCATGCAATAATTCACCAACGTTCTCAAACAAACCTGTACCGTTTGCATGTCGGGGACAACAATTTTGTTATAATCATGGAGCGTATGATGCTGATGGTGATTCACTGGTTTATTCATTGATGACACCATTCGATAGTCCTGGCAATCCGATAACATACTCCAACCCTTGGTCAGCAACTAATCCATTGACCTCCTCACCTGCAGTAACATTAAATCCATCAACGGGAGATATTTGCATGACTCCGACCAATCTTGAAATTACAGTAATGGCAGTACTTGTAAAAGAATACCGAAACGGAGTCCTGATTGGTGAAGTAGAACGTGATATTCAATTTACAGTAATTGATTGCAACAATATTGTTCCGACATTGACAGGGATCAATGGAACAAATAGTTTTTCACAAACAGTTTGCGCCGGCTCTCAATTTTGTTTTAATATTTCTTCTGGTGATGCAAACAGTACACAAAATACTTTCATTGACTGGGACTATTCAATACCAGGTGCAACTTTTACTACATATCCCGGAACACGGGAAACAGCAACTTTTTGCTGGACACCAACTGCATCACAAATAAGTTCCAATCCATATTGTTTTACAGTTACCGTGCGTGATGACAATTGTCCCTATGTAGGAAGTCAGATCTACGCCTATTGCATTACAGTTACCGGAGTAATTGCCAATGCCGGTCCTGATCAGACAGTTGCCTGTAATTCGACAACTAATCTTTCAGCAACTGCTACAGGAGGAAGCGGAGTTTATTCGTACGTGTGGAATACAGGCGCCACAACTCAATCAATTTCTGCCGGTGCAGGTACTTATGTAGTCACTGCATCCGACGGCTCCTGTACAGATTCAGACACTATCAACGTTGCGCCTGCAACAGGATCTCCACTTGCAGCATTTACAACAAATGCAAATTGTTCAAGTCTTGCTGTACAATTTACTGATCAAACTTTTATTTCCGGTGGAACAATTTCTACTTACGATTGGAATTTCGGTGACGGAAATACAAGTACAATTCAAAATCCTTCACATACTTATGCAGCAACAGGAAATTACCAGGTACAACTGATCGTAACAACATCAACCGGATGCATAGATACACTGATACAGACTCTACATCTGTCATTGAATATTCCGGATGCGCTTTTTTCTTTACAAAATGGTTGTATTGGATCACAAATAAATTTTACTGACCAGTCTAATTCTCCGAGCCCTATTACATCATGGATGTGGTATTTTGGTGATGGTGGCAATTCAACAGTTTCAAATCCTGCTCACATCTATTCTACTGCCGGAGTATTCAACACATCGTTGGTAGTTTCAAATGCAGATGGTTGCAGGGATTCCATTGTTCATCCGGTTACTGTCTACGGATTACCTGTGGCAAATGCCGGTATCAATGACACAATATGTAACGGATCACAGGCCAATCTTATCGCTTCCGGGGGCACAAGTTATTTATGGAATCCGGGATCACTGACCACAGCGTCGATCAATATCAGCCCAAGTGCTTCAACAACTTATTCAGTAACCGTTACTGACAATAACGGATGCTCTTCGGCTGATGCTGCAAGTGTCATTGTTGTCAGACCTCCTCAGATCTTTGTTCAGAATCAAACTATCTGTCTTGGAGCAACAGCAAATCTGAATGTCAATTTTATAAGTGGTGGTGGCGGCGGAAATCCCGGAACCTTCAATTATCTATGGAACCCCGGAGGTTTTACTACTCAACAGATAACAGTTGGTCCTACTTTAACAACAGACTATTACATTACTGTAAGTAATTCTTATGGATGTTCAATAAGTGACACTGCAACAGTAAATGTCAATTCAGTTATTGCTGCGGATGCCGGATTGGATCAACAAATTTGTCAAGGTGATTCTGCAACGTTAATTGCAGCAGGTGGAAGTACTTTTCAATGGGATCAGGGTGCCGGAACTTCACAGCAGGTAACAGTGCATCCAAACATCACAACGGTTTATACAGTCATCGTCAGTTCCGGTGCAAGTTGTACAGGGACTGATCAGGTTATTGTACAAGTGTTATCACCACCGGTTGCATTTGCCGGACCGGATGAAAATATCTGTATAGGCGGATCAGTAACACTCACTGCATCCGGCGGATCAGATTATGTCTGGTTGCCGGCAAATATCAATGCACAACAAATTACCGTTTCACCACTGTTAAATACCACTTACGACGTAATCGTTACCGATACAAGCGGGTGTGTTGCCACGGATCAGGTTGAAGTGATCGTGAATAATCTTCCTGTTGCAGATGCTGGACCGGATCAATCGATCTGTCATGGTACAACAACAACATTAGTCGCTTCAGGTGGAAATAGTTTTCTCTGGACTCCGGGAAATGATACTCTGCAAAACTTTGTGATAAGTCCTGATACTGTCACTACCTACACAGTGCTGGTAACAGATTCAAATGGTTGCCAAAGTACAGATCAGGTTGAAGTAACGTTTTACTCTTCACCAGTAACCACAGTGTCTTCAACAGACGCTTTATGTTCGGGATCATTTGATGGTACAGCGAGTGTAACAGCTTCGGGATCACCTGGACCTTACACATTCGTGTGGTCGCCAGGAGGTGCTGTTACACAAACTGCATCCGGATTGTCATCCGGAATGTATTTTGTCAATGTCAGTGATTCGAATAATTGCATGGTCACTGATTCAGTTTTTGTAAGTCAAGCCAACGCTATCAACTTAGTGACCGATTCAATAGATGCATTATGTTTCGGTTCTGCAACCGGCATTGCAACGGTTAACGCTTCGGGAGGTGCTTCATCTTTCACGTATCAATGGCTACCTTCCGGTGGCACCGGTGATACTGCAACAGGACTACTTGCAGGAATTTATTCAGTTATTGTTTCTGATGCAAATGGTTGCACTCAAAGTGCAACTACAACTATAATTCAGCCTTCGGACCTGAATTTGCAAATGCAGTCAACAACAACACTCTGTCATGCAGATTCAAGTGGAATTGCAAATGTCATTGTCAGTGGCGGAACAGCAGGATATAGTTATGAATGGTCACCGGCAGGTGGAATATCTGCAACTGCAAATAATCTGAGAGCCGGGAATTATTCTGTCACAGTTACTGATGCCAACGGTTGTACTTCAACAGCATCGGTAACAGTTAATCAACCGGCACCTTTACAATTAGCTACAAACACAACGATGGCAAACTGTAATGTTGCTGATGGCAGTGCCACTGTCATAGTAAATGGAGGTACACCGACTTATTCTTACTTGTGGTCACCGGGGAACAGCACCGTTGCAAATCCAACAAATTTATTTGCCGGAGTCTATTCAGTAAGTGTTACTGATAATAACGGCTGTACTGAAAACACCGTTGCAAATATTCCCAGTGGTGGCGGGCCTGTTATAAATGCGCTGACAACACAAAACGTAAGTTGCTTCGGAAGTAATAATGGTGCAGGATCAGTGAGTGTTTCTTCAGGAAACGGCCCATTCACCTATATCTGGACACCCGGTAATTTCTCCAATGCTGTTGAAACATCTTTGTCAGCCGGACAATATTCTATTCAGGTAACAGATGTAAATGGCTGTTTGTCGATCGATTCAATAACGATCACTCAACCTTCTGCACTTTCTTCTTCCATGGCCTCAGTTCCTGTTTCATGTAATGGATACACAAACGGAAGTGCTTCTGTAACCGTCAGCGGTGGAACAGCTCCATATTTCTATTCGTGGTCCTCGGCTGCTGGCACAAATGCAAATGCAACTGCTCTCTCTGCAGGTAATTATTCTGTAACAGTAAGTGATAACAATGGCTGCGTTATAACTTCCTCTACTGTTGTTGCCCAACCAACACCACTCAGTGTCTCATTGAACACAACTCCTGTTGCCTGTTACGGTGGATCAGATGGTAGCATAGTTGCAAGTGTTTCAGGCGGAACTTCCGGTTATACTTACCAGTGGACTCCTTCAGGAGGTACAACAAACGTGATCTCCAACCGTCCTGCAGGAAATTATTCGGTAGTAATAACGGATGCAAATGGTTGTACAACTTCAATGTCAGAATATCTGGATCAACCTGACGATCTTTCACTTTTAATAAACTCTTCACCGGTATCCTGTAATGGCGGAAATTCAGGCAGTGCAAATGTGATAGTAAGCGGAGGAACTCCTGTTTACAATTATCAATGGCTACCTGTTGGGGGTACAAATTCCAATGCGGTCTCACTTGCGGCAGGAAATTATTCTGTGACAGTTACTGATATCAATGGTTGTACCTCTGTAGCAGCGACAATAGTTTCTCAGGCTGTTCCACTTACTGTTTCTGTTTCGAGTGTACCACCGATCTGCATCGGACAGAGTATAAATTTATCAGCACAGATAGCTGGTGGTGCATCGCCTTATTCTGTTCTATGGAATACGGCAGATACATCTGCAACAATTGAAGTTTCACCTATCGTGACTACAACATATTCCGTAGATGTACTCGATGCCAATAATTGTCCGACAGCTCCGGCAATTGTTACAGTGCAGGTCCATCCTCCTCTCTCCTTGACAACTACCGGAGTACCACCAATGTGTGAAGGAGAAACGGCAACACTTCAGGCAAGTGGTACAGGCGGAAACGGCGGACCCTATACTTATGCATGGAATGAAGGTTCGATCTTTGGTTCTACTGCCATTGTTGCACCGGTTAGCGATTCTGTTTTTATTGTTACTCTCAGTGACGGCTGTTCACCTTCGATCAGTCAGTCCATTCCGGTCATCATTTATCCTCTGCCTGAAGTTGATTTTACCCCGCACACTTTTACAGGCTGTACACCTGTTGAAGTCAGCTTCCATAATTATTTTCAGCAGGACTCCGGCTCAACCTATTTGTGGGATCTTGATGACAATAGTTTTAGTACTGATTCTGATCCGGTACATACGTACATCACACCAGGGGAATATGATGTCGCTCTTACCATTGTTTCACCAGAAGGATGTTCTGCAAGTCAGATTGTAAATAATGCAGTAACAGTTTTTGGTTATCCATCAGCTGACTTCTTCCAGAGTTCCGAAATGGTTTCTATATTTCAGCCATTTGTAACCTTGACCGACAATAGCATTGATGCAATATCATGGAACTGGAATTTTGGTGACGGGCAATCAGTGACGGATCTTACACAACCGATTCATGAATATTCAGACAGCGGAACTTATGTGATCACTCTGATCGTAATGAACAGCGGCGGATGCATGGATACTACCTTTGGCATTATCAGAGTTGAACCGGAATTTACTTTGTATGTTCCTAATTCTTTCACACCAAATGGAGATGGCATGAACGATTCCTTTTTTGCAAACGGTATTGGATTTGTTTCTTATGAAATGTGGATCATGGATCGTTGGGGAAAAGAAATTTTCTATTCACAACAAGCCGGACATCATTGGGACGGTTCTTATTTTGGTGGTGACAGAATTTGTCAGAATGATGTTTATGAATACATCATCAACGTGAAAGACTACAAAGGAAAATCACATAAGGTCATTGGGCATGTTTCGCTGGTGCGGTAGAAGGGAGAGTATGTTTTCTATATTAAAAAAATTAAACACTACGAACACTTAGAAAAAAATAAAGCAACAGAGAATAGTCGTACACTCTTTTGCTCTCAGTGTTAAACTTAGTGATCTCAGTGTTTAAAAAAAATCGAAGCCACGAGCCTACAAATTAAAAAAAGCTCTCTCAGAATTTTAAATCAACGACAACGCCCCACTCGGACAATTTGCAACCTGATCTCTGATTTGCTGGGTAGTGGCTCCTTCCGGACGTACCCAAGGTCTGACACGCGGATCAAAAACAGATGGAAGTCCATTGAAACAATTTGCACAATGAATGCACAACTTAGGTTGCCATAATATGGTGACTTCGCCGTTAGTGTATTTCTTCTTAATTTCCATAGCATTAAAGTTAGAAATAAATTAAATATTAAAAAAATAATACGGGCTTTTTCTGAAATGTAAAATACTCACTTTTGAGTAGCCAATACTTATTTTCATAGGTAAAAAGTTACTTTTCGATTACAATTCACCCGTCAATATTGTTTCAATTAATGATTATTCCTGTATCTTGGCACTCTAAACCAAATCACTCAGATCGTGAAAAAAATATTACTATTCTTAACTTTCCTGTATTCTGTCACACTGGTAGCCTCGCCATTCCACGGGAAAATTGTGCCTTTTAAGCAAGCTGACGGCACCAGTGTCGACATCAAACTTTTTGGAACCGAATATTACATGCGCGCAGAAGGTTTGGATGGTTATACCCTTATCCGCGACAAAGTTTCAAACAACATTGTTTACGCTACATTATCTGAGGATGGTACAGAATTACTTTCTTCCGGAATTATCTACAAAGGAACAAAGAACAACATTGTTACGCCAACAGCTGTATTGCAGTTCTCAAAACACATTGACATCAGTGTAAAGGCACGTGACAAAGTCATAGAAAAAAACAAACTGGCATTGAGTGGAAATGAAAAAGGAATATTTGAAAGAAACAGCGGCGGTAGTCAAGGTGGAAACCAAAGTGATGGTACTCCTATCAATCCTGTTTCAGGAAATATTACAGGACTATGCATTGTAGTGGATTTCTCCGATGAACCGGGAGTTTTACCAATCAGTGAATTCGAAGATTTTTGTAACGACACCAATTATTCCAACTTCAGCAACAACGGTTCATTGCGTTCATATTACAGAGACATTTCGGGTGGATTGGTTAATTATGAAAATGTCGTTTATGGATATTTCCGTGCTCCGCAAACTTTTGCTGATTACGATGCCATGCCGTATGCTCAAGGTGCTCAACAAATTTTAGGACTTGCACTGAACTGGATCGATGGACAAGGATTTGATTTCAGTACACTTTCATTGAATCCTGATAATAGCATAAAAGCAATCAACCTTATGTATACAGGCAATCCACCCGTTTGGGCACAAGGCATGTGGCATCATAAAGGAAATTACAATGGGTTTTCGGCTGACGGAGTTCATTCCAATGATTACAACTGCTCACCGGCAAACAGTCCATTGGAACTGGCCGTAGTTGCTCACGAAAACGGACACATGATCGGCAAATGGCCTGATACATATAAGTATGACAATACAACAGGACCGGATGGTATCGGTTCATTCGATCTGATGTGCTGGTACGGAAATTCTTTCAATCCTACTCCACCGAATCCATTATTCAAAAATAATTGCGGCTGGAATACTGCAATTGATGTAACAAATTTTAATGGAGTAATAAACGACACAGCTAATTCACTTACATGTTATCGTTACACGAATATTAACGACACGAATGAATTCTTTCTTCTGGAAAACAGACTGATGACAGACAGAAGTCTGTATATCGATGACGAAGGCTTGACGATCTGGCATATCAACAGAAATGGAAGCAATCAGAGTTTTGATCATGAAGTTTACCTTGTTCATGCCGGAAATGATATTCAGGATCATTCATCTGCATGTTTCAATCTGAGTTTCTCTGACGAATACAGTGAGAATACAACACCAAATTCAAATTTCTACAATGGAGATCCAAGCGGTTTAAGGGTATGGGATATAAGCGATGAAGGACCGATCATAACTTATAAATTAGGAACCGGCGCTCCGGGACCATCTCTCAATCTTGCATACAATACAATTTCCGGCGATGATAATTCAAACGGTTTTCTTGAGCCCGGCGAATCAGCAAATATCGATCTGACATCGACAAATACAGGTCAGTTGAGTTCTGCTTCTGCAATACTTTCATGTGTTGCAATCGGAGCCAATGCATCGCTTGTTACAGTCAATACAAACCCAATTTCACTTGGCGCAATAAATGTTTCACAATCGATAAATTCTGTCATCAACATTACTGTCGATGCTTCACTCACGGTTGGATCAACAATCGACTTGAGATTTACACTTTCAGACGGTAGTGATTCGATCTATATCACAAGAACGATCATGATCGGTATTTTTGTGATCATGGACAATAATCTTCTCACAACCTGTGAGGCAGTATTTTTAGATCCGGGTGGTTCAACTAATTACGATGACAATCTTGATTTTACAAAGACGATCATTCCTGTATCCGGTGGCCAATTCATTTCAGCTGACTTTCAGGAATTCGAACTGGAAGATGAAGTGAACTGCAATTATGATTACTTGACGATTCACAATGGGCCGAATACTTTTGCTCCGCCAATAGGAACATATTGCGGATTGAATTCACCGGGTATTGTTACTTCAACTCACAACTCCGGAGCCTTGACATTTGTTTTTCATTCCGATCAGGGAGTGACAAAATCAGGATGGGAAGCAGCGATCACTTGCAGTGGACCTGTTGGAATAAACAATACTGATCTTGCAAATGTTGTTGAAGTTTATCCGAATCCAACAAAAGGAATGATCAATATCAGATTTAAGAATAAAATCGACGGTGAGATTATAGTAACCGATATTCTAGGCAAAGAGATAACTCAAGTGAAGGTGAATGATTCTGAAAAACACACTTTAGATCTTTCAGGAAATGCAAAAGGGACATATTTCCTGAAAATCCGCACTGAATACGGAACGAACACTCAAAGAATTATTATTAATAATTAATAAGAATAATTAATAATTTTGCTGCCGATTCAATTTCGAACCAATGAAATTGAATCGGCAGTTTTTTTTCGAATTACCAATTACGGATCCCGGAAAACGGATTCAAATGAAATTCTCTAAAACCAAAGTACGATCATGAGTTCCCACGAAAGAGCACAACACGACGAAGCAAACAATGTAACCTATCAGCGTTGTCAGTATGCATATGAATATGCCAAACCCTTTATTACCGGAAAGAAGGTTTTAGATGTCGGTTGCGGCAATGCATATGGAACAGCATTGATGGCAGAGTCTGCTAGTGAGATCATGGGACTTGACTATGATCAGGCAACAATAGACGATAACAAGAGCAGATATTCTACGATTAAAAATCTTTCCTTCAAGCGTGCAGAAATTCCACCGTTACCATTTGAAGATAATTCATTTGATGTGGTAACAGCATTTCAATTCATCGAACATATTCATGCGCGAAAAGAATTCATGAAAGAATGTCTGCGTGTCTTAAAACCCGGAGGTAAAGTGATGATCACTACTCCGAATGTAAAAAAATCGCTGGCAAGAAATCCGTTTCATGTGCATGAATACACATTTGATGAGATCAAAGGCGAGATCAGTTCATTGACCGGCGGTTATGCATTACAAGGCTTGAATGGCAACACGACCGTCAATACATATTACGAGGAGAACGGAAAATTTGTCCGTATGATCCTTAAATGGGATATTTTCAAATTACATCAAAAGCTACCTTCCGCCTGGTTAGCAAAACCATATAACCTGATCACGAATATGATGCGGAATAAGTTGAAGGAAAAAGTAGACACCACCACTCAAATTACCACAAAAGACTTCTTCCTCCAACGCGAAAAACTGGACGAATGTTGGGATATCTATCTGGAAGCAAGTAAAAATTAACTAGTATCTAAAATTAAAAAGCCCCTATAAGTCATTGACTCACAGGGGCTTTAAAATTCAAAAGTTGTCCTACCAGGATTCGAACCTTTGCTTTCAGTTACTTCTAATTACCTGTAATGGGCGAAATAATTGTTATTTCACATTTTTAAGGTAATACAAGGTAACACAGAATAACAGAAAATAACCATTTACCTTCCCCTATACCTTCCCCTGAATATTAATAGTTTTACCTATGAAAATTTGCAATATTTGTGAAAAGGTTCAACCTTTACCTTCCCCTGCACAAGCTAAAATATTGGAAAAATGGCTACCATACGTTTTTATCTTAAGAATCCATCAGCGAAAGATGATACGTTGATCTATATGTTCTTTTTATCCGGACAAGAGCAGTTCAAAATGTCCACAATGAAAAAGATAAAGCCTAAGGATTGGGACATGGAAGAACAACGTCCGCGGAGATCATACAGTGGGTATTCGACTTTAAGAGGATTCCTTACCACATTGGCAGCAGACGCAGAGGCTGCTTATATACAGCTTCAATCACGGAGCGAATTGTTTACTATGGATGATGTCAAGGAGCAGATATTAAAAAATAAGAAAAGAGTTCCGGAACCTAAAGCAATAAGTTTTTTAGCGTTTCTTGAAATATATATCGAACGGTCGGTTGCATTAAAGAGTCATACAACCATTAAGGCATATAAGAATACAAGAAATCATTTGCTGGATTTTGAGAAGACCATGTGGCCAAAGAAATTGAGCTTTGAATCAATTGATCAGTTATTCTATGATGATTTCATGCAGTTCCTGATTCAGAAAAAGCAATTGTCTAATAACACCATTGGAAATCAAATCAAGAATTTAAAGGTTTTTCTTAATGAAGCTACTGAATTAGGTATCAATAAAACCTTCGAATACAAAAAGAAGAAATTCAAAAAGCTTCAGGAAGAAAGTGATTCAATCTACCTTACCGAAGACGAGATCAAAGATCTTTATAATCTCAACCTTGATGACAAACCTTCTTTACAAAGAGTCAGAGATTTGTTTATTATCGGCTGTTGGACAGGGTTACGCTTTTCGGATTTCACAAAATTACGAAAAGAAAATATCTCAAAAGGTATGATTTCCATTCGTACTCAGAAAACAGATCAGGCATTGATGATTCCAATTCATCCTATGGTGTTGAAAATATTTAAGAAGTATACTGTCAATGATGAAATTATTCTTCCTAGAGCGATCACAAATCAAAAGATGAATAATTATCTTAAAGTTGTTGGGCAAAAGGCAGAATTGGATCAAAAGATTATTGTCACTACTAATCGAGGAATTAGCCGCGAAAAGAAACCTTATCATAAACACGAACTAGTTACAACACACACTGCGCGTAGAAGCTTCGCAACTAATCTTTATCTCCAAGGATTTCCGGCAATCTCAATTATGAAAATAACAGGTCATAAATCGGAGCAGTCATTTCTGAAGTATATTAAAGTTTCACAGGAGGAAAATGCTAGGAAGTTGATGGAGTTTTGGAAAAGTAATAAGAAGGTAATTTAAATTAGATGATTTATTTAAAGGTGGTTACGTATTCTGTTTTTTAATTGCCCCCAGAGAAATAATTTTAATAAAAATGATCAAGATAGGTTGGATATCCGCACGATCTACTTAATTACCCTTTAAACCCTGATTTTCTGCGAAATTCAGGGTGTTTTATTGTCTTTTACTTTTCCCGTAACAATTCCGAAACAATCTTAATTGCAGGTAAACATTACTATTACCTCAAAAGAGAAAAGTGTCCTTTTCGCTTTAATAAATTCGTCACAAATCCAAAAAGGACAATATCTTTACTCAATGGAAAGAATTATGAAAGTTAGAGACATTCAACCCCCTGAGGTATTGAAATCAATCAGGTTTATGACATTCCAACCTGACCCCTTTAATCCTAATAGAGTTCCGAAAATGTTCGGCAATCTCGGGTTTATAAGACTATATGAAAAGGATTACAAATATTGGGAAACGAATGATGAATTAGATACTGGAATTCTTCAGGGATTAAAGACAGTTTTCTTAAATGCAACATATGAATATAGTAACTTGGCTTTGTTTGATCTTCCATATGAAAGACAAGTACGCTCTATTAAAAATGGAGTAATGTTACCTTTCAATTTATCTTTTATGAAAAGGTTCGATCCATTTCAAATCTCGGGAACTAATATGAGTCAAATAAGTCACTTCAACATAAGTACACATATTTACATGTATTGTGATCCTAAAGATTCCAGGTTAGAATTTATCCCTGATTATGCATGTATTGAGTTGGAGGATGATTTATATAAAAAAGTTTATCAATTGAAATTAATTCAACCCTTAGAATAATGGTCAATAAAGGTGTATTACTCAAACAAGATTGAGCATTATACAGGGAATGTTGAAGACATAATTCAGTTCAGAAAATCATTCATGTCATGGATTCTGATCCTAGTAGATAAGAACTGGGTTAAACTCCGGTCTGAGGTG
Organism: Bacteroidota bacterium; assembly: GCA_049363815.1. Classification (GTDB taxonomy): domain Bacteria; phylum Bacteroidota; class Bacteroidia; order AKYH767-A; family 2013-40CM-41-45; genus JADKIH01. The sequence goes on along the minus strand of JBMQEM010000143.1, from coordinate 14,198 downwards.
AATCAGGACTTATAATTCTTTACCGCAGTTACAATCTTCTATTGTCCCAGGTTTATAGAAATTAATAAAATCCTTCACAGTATGGATTGCGCCTTCATAATCAAAAGCCACTGCGTCTCTTAAATAAGTTCTTTTTCCTTTTAATTTATCTTCTGCCTTAATTTTGAAATGCATTATATTATCTCTTAAAAGTTATATTTATGACAGTGGAGTCGTAGTACCGACGTAAGAGTGTATAGGCGTCAGCAATTCTTCTCTTCATTAATACATCTAGAATAGAATCAAGTGTACCTTGCATGGAAGAAAATATGTAGGTATCGAAGTTAATGGCCGAGCTTACCCCATACTTTATCCAACTCATTGTCGAAAAAGAGAGCCTGTCATAGAATTCACTGAATTCCTTCAGTCTGTCGAATACTGGATGATGGCCAAATTGTTTATTGTTCATATTTCAAAGCCATTTTCAACACTCAGGAGCGTATCGTTGAACACCTTCGATAAAAGTATCATTATCTTTATAATCGCATACAATTCCCACGCTAAATTTCGCTCTGGTTAAACCCACATAATATTTTGGCACATCAAATGTCCGTTTTGTTTTCCCATTTACACTTTTAGTTAACTGGCCATTTTTGAGAAACCTTATGAATGTATCAGTTGGGTGTATCAAAACCCTTGGAAATCCCAAACCCTTAGATTTGCCTAGATTCCATTCATCACCACTGGCTTCATTATAGCGCAATATAGCTGGTGAATATTTGCCTTTATATTCCTCAATATGTTTTGGCAGAACCAAGAACACGCCATTGTGATTTGAAAATTCCTCCCTACAATCGTTACAATTGCATGGTTCAGAAACTGCTTCGTCCGGATAAAGGAGTGATGAGAATTTACAAATCTCTGCGTTGTTTCTGTGGGAATTTTTAAGTGTGACTTTGTCAATAATACAGTTGAGTTTTTTGCACTCATTCAGAACAAACTGTTCAATCTTTCCGTCTTTGTAGCTCGAATTTTTTTTCTCGTGATGAGTTAAGTAGGTCACCTGCCTCGGATCTCCGACAAGTAATATGTGCGACTGCGTCTGAAAAAGTAATTTAATGATATCTAGATCATATCCTGCTAAGTCCTGAACTTCATCTATAAAAATGTTTGCAAATATTCTTGAAATTCGATCAATGACCTTACCATCACTTTTTTCATTTGTTCTGAAAACAAATTTGGACAATTTCTCAGAGAATATTTTCATTGTAGGTGTAAAATAAAAACGCTCGAAATGTTTTTCTTCAGAAAAGTAAATTGTTTTACCATTTTTTATATAGACTCCTGACTGCTGATTTACCAAAAGCAAGCCTGTTATTTCTTTTTCAGTAAGGCAGCCTTGGTAAGGTTTTACTCCATGCTGTAACAAAAATGAAAACCATGTCTGAATAGTAACATTACTTGGAATCGTTTTGTTTAATTTGATAAATTTTTTCCTGATTTCTTCCTCATTCGCATCAGTATAAGTTGTAATTAAAACATTGCCAGTTGAGGACAACGCTTTTTTTACAAGGTATGTTGTTTTGCCCGCACCAGCGGCAGCTATCATGAGTGAGTTACTCATTGAATTGCATCTAGAATGTATTGTGGATAATTTAAATCATCGAGGCTATCAAATATTTTCAATGCACATTCGGTCTTATTCGCTTGCATATATTTGAGTAAATCGTCCTTTTCCATTTCTTTGTTTAACACTTTGCAGATGCTCTTCACATCGTTTACCTTAAGCATCTTTGGCTCAAGTGTGTTATAGTTAAATGGCTTATCTGATATGATCAGATCACCTGTATCAATAGTAGAGTCAAAGAAAATTTTAATAGTTGGTTTTTTATTCGTACCCAAGTAATCAGAATATTTTTTACGCAGAGCTTCAACATCTCCATCGTTGTCGGTTACTACAGCAACTTGCTTATTAATTTTTTCAGCAATCTCCAGGAACCTTAAGAACGAGGTACCGACTGAAATCACATCAACCCCAAGTTCAATTGGTAATTTGCCATCATTCATTTTCATAAAAGCTTTTTGCACTACTAGTTCATCTGAATCCCCTTCAACAAGGATAGCCTTGTTACAAAGAATTAAGCGTAATGTGTCATAGCCTGGAACTTTCTTGAAGAAATCATAAGTAGTTTTGTCCAATTCTTTCAACCTCATATTTTTCTTAGCATTTAAAATGATGAGGTTTTCCAGCCCAAGTTTATTAGCTACGAAACTGCTATGTGTCGATAATATGATCTGCTTATCATTACATTTGCTTCGGATCTCACCAATTAACTCGTAAAGCTTTGTATGGGAGAGATGGTTCTCTGGCTCTTCTAGTAAGATGACATTAGCCTCCTGTGACTTTTTATGTTGCAATGCAAGTTTAGTTTTAACAATGGCCTGTTCGCCTTTTCCAATATGGTGAAATGGTACATCCTCTACATATGTGATAAAACTATTCTCCCAAGCATTATTGGACGATAAATCAATACCCAGCTTTACTAACTTGTCCTTCTCTTTTAGTTTTGAAATATTTTTGATGACTTCATTGACTTTAATAACAGATTCTTCGTCACCAAAAGTCGCTTGTAATTTTCGATGCGTTTGCGTAAGGCTGTTTTTCTGGCCATCATCAAGATGATTTTTTATGATGTGATTAATGTAGACATCTGACCCATTGTGGTAGCGATTACTCGATGAATCAATTAAAACTGATTTGAGGGGGATTCTTCGTGGAGTAATTGCTTCCCTAGCAAAGGAGTGCCATGAAACTTCATAGTATTCTATTGGGAGGGAAGGGGCTCCATTTCGGACGTAGTCATTGTAGCTTCCTCTTTCTTTTTCATCCAAAGCGATCTTTAATGAAACTCCAGTTTCTTTTGTCTTTGTTGAATTGAAATCACCCTCAAACATTGGTAAATCATTTCCGAAAAAAAATACTTCAATGTTTATCTCAGGTGGCGACATTGGTTCACCTGATGTAAGAGATTTCTTGTAATCCTGAATCAAGTCATAATTAAAAAAATATTCTGATAATTCGTTCTTGAAGTACCTTCCATTGTACAATCCAGATAGGGTCAAATGAATAGCTTCAAGGATCGTAGACTTACCTTCTTCATTATTACCGACAATTACATTAATTCCGGGAGTGAAGTCGATGACAAATGTGTCTCTGAAACACTTGAAATTTTTGATTTTAACTTTGGTAATATGCATGTCAGCCTCATTTAAAATGATAATGGTTTATCAATCAGATATTCTTCTGATATCGACAAAGTTATTCGATTTTGCGAAAGGGTTATAGGGTAGAATAATCTTTTAAAGTACTCAACCCAATTTTATGGTGGTTGTTGTACCTAGCAAATACGAAAATTCTGAAACTCTAGTAGCGAGGGGGAGTCGAACCCCCTAACTCAGGGTTATGAACCCAAAGGTTATACGTTCTAGAACATTTGGCTAAATTCTTTCAATTCCTTATTAAATTGGTTCGAAATCCATCCTGTCGGGTTACTAACATAATTCTTTTATTTAACTGCAAAGCCGAAAAATTAAATAGTTTTCGGCTTTTTTAATGTACTTAAGTCCAATTTTTGACTTTCATCGTCTAATGCTGGGTCTAAGATTGGACTTCATTTAAGTCCAATTTCCTTCTTTACTTTTCTTTTGGACTAAGTATTTTAATTAAATAGGGAAAAGATCCCATAAATATAATGGAAGTCCAATTGGACCTAAACACTTGAGAAATAGATTTATACAAATGAACTACCTTTAATAAATGAAGAGGAAGAACTATCCCTTAAGGAATTTGAAAAGCAAGCAACATAATTTTGAACTTTGTGTTTTTGAATGCTTTTTCGATTATACTTTTACGGTACAATTTTAAAATTCAAGAAAATGATATCGAAAGAACAACAGTATGAAACTAATAATAGTATCAACGGAAAATGGACTTCGAAGTCCGCAAATAAAGAGTATAATCTTCTTATAACGGATGGAGAATCTTCCCTTGAAATTTCTGAAGAAGGTAAAATTATACTCAAGGATGTATTTAGCGGAAGCTGTGCTTGGTTCGGTCAAAATTTAATATTTACTGACCAAATGAAATACAGGATAAGATTTGCCAATAAAGAAAAAATGATATTTGGAGAATCTAAAACAGGTATGGAAGGAAATACTATTTGGGAATTTGAATTTGCAAGAGTTTAAGAGTAAAAGGCGGAAACTACTCCGGCTTTCCACCATACTAAGACAAGCGGTGATTTATTTTGGCAAACAAATTCGGCATTGCCTTTTTATAAATAGACTAAAATTTTCATTATGGCTTCTTATGTTAAGCAACATTACATTCCAAAAACATATTTAAGGCAGTTTGCAACAGACTCATACAAAAATTTTGTCTACTGTATTGATTTGATGGATGACTACAGGAAATTTCCCCGGAAACTTGGGATGAATGATACAGTCTTCATTGAAAAGAATTTTTATACGGATAAAAGATTAGAAGACCCTATTTCAATTGAAAATGTATTGGGAACACAAATCGAACCACAATATAATAGTATAATTGAAGCAATTGAAAAGAGAGATTTTCAAAAAGATTTTTGTGAAAAATTAATTACTTGGTTAATGTTTTCAAAGATGAGAAGCCCTGTTTATAGACATATGAGTAGAGAACATCATGAATTCTTGAGTGATTGGTTCTACCGGATGAATAAAATTACAGTTACAGAAGAACAAAAAATCATAGACAAAAAATATATCGAAAGCATTTCAAAAAATGGGCATCTTGATATGTTTGCGGACACTGAAAGTGCTAAAGAACATTTTAAACTTTTTCAGGAAACACTTTATAATAAGACTTGGGGATTCTTAACTCCACCGGATGGTGTTGAATTTTGGACAAATGATAATCCAGGATTTTCTGTCAACACAAATCCAATGTTTGCAAAGGATAAACCATTCCACCCAATCATAGAATTGAATAATCACTCAATTATATATTATGAACTGACACCCAAATTTTGTTTAGAGTTAACCCCACCGACAACACCAAATAAAAAATCGGCAACCGGATACTATTTGGACTTTGTATTGGGACAAGCCACGCCTGAAAAATATAATTTGATAATGCAAGGAGTTGTTAATACTCGATATAAACTTTATATCTCTAATACAAAGGAATCACTTGAAAGAATAGTTTGGGTTCCTAATATTAATTGAACGCAAACCTCTGCTTTGAGGTAACAATCAAATTTTCAATATGATTAAACTGATTCTCAAAAATTTTGATCTGCAAAATCTTAGTTTGCAAAATCATTCCTTTCATTAGTACATCCTCAACAAATTCTTCAATAGGTAATAAATAGCCTGAAAATTTCCAGAACTAATTTATTAAATTAAGTTTACTAGATAAACTTCGGAAATGGAAGTTTTAATTGATATAATTGTAAAAATATTAATTATGAAAAAGAAATCGGAAATTATCCGTGAGATAAACGAATGTCAGAACTTAATTGACAAAACAACAATGGAAATTGGACAGCTATACGCTAGCCTTATTCGTGAACATGTGAATGAAATCTAACTTTTTTAAAGATCCTTAGATTAAATTATATAGGACGCCTTTAATGCATCATGTTCCAATTTATTTGAAGGAAAACTTCTTTCAATATTTCCTAAACATTCTACATTTTTACCATCTATAAAAACGATATATATATCTTCATAGTCATCGCATCTCTCGGTAAATACATTTACAATTTCACCTTCTTTTCCTAAAAGGTAATCTTTTGTAAAGTCATATGAGAATTGACCATCTTCAATATGGTAGTTGTAAACTTCTTTTTTATTTTTCACATGCTCTTCCATGTTTTGTTTGTTTTGTCTTTTAAGGAATAAATTCTATTTTTTTTTCTTTCTCGTCTTATTTGGTTCGTCAACTAAAAATAATTCACTAAATAGAAATGCACCGCCCACCGCTGCTAAAGCGGTCATACCAAAATCATTAAATTGTTTTTTAGATTGATTATCTCTCATCTGTTCAACAATTTTATGTGCATTTAGTAAGAGGCTTGCAATTATTTTAGACTTATTATTTGCGTCCATATAATCTTTAAGGACTATATACTGGGTAACGTTTGGTAAAAAGTTTCCTACATTTGTGCCTTCTTGAACAAAAACAATCACAGGCTTATTCAACATATACGCCATACCTGATTCAGCATGAACCATTTCAGATAAGCCCAAATTAACCTTACCAGTTTGGATATCTGTCTGTACATATCTTGGAGTTGCAATGATTACAACCATATCTGCAAGCGGAATATTTGTTCTCATCAATTCAGCGGGGTTGACAGGTGATGCAGAATGTCTACCTACAGTCCCGAAAAATTTTATTCCGTGAATATCAAGAATTTTTTCGACCATTCTTATGAATGGATCATCCTCAGGTCGCAGACTACAGCTTACAAAAGCTGTCGCATTATATTTTTTTAATTCATTCATAATTTGCATCGATTTCGATTGATCAGAGGATAAATGTCATTAAACACAAGGTAAGTATTTCAATTAAATTTGCCAAAAGCCGCTTTGATTCACCCCAAAAAGATAACCAGAGATGTACAAAGTATCAACAAAAAATTGATATACCGATCGGATTAGTACTTAAGGATTTGACTCTGTCAGTGTTTTAACTTTCGGATTGTCAAGCCTAATTTCTATAGATCTTTTTAATAAATCAATTCCAATTACTTTAATTTGTTCAACCTTTGCATACTTGTGTTGAATGCTGTTCCAGTAATCTTGAATGGCTTCAATTAGTTCCAAAAAATTTACGTTACGATTCCGATTACTTACCTCCCACGACTTTCGTTCACCACGATAGACGAGTAGGAAAATTCCATGGTTCGAATTTGGGTCTCTTAGATAATCATTGTTTAATTGATTTTCAAGCCTTTCAAATAATTCATTTCCGCTCCATTTGTCAGCTATTTTTATTTCTATTGGGACAGGAGCGTTAAAGTTGGAAGATACAAATCTGCAATCAGTTCTCTTTTTGTCGGTTCGTTCTTCTTCCTGCGTTACAAAATATTTCCCTGATGCTTTTTCATTGCACCAATTCGCAATGTAATTTCTGAATTTTGTTTCCAACTTTTCATTAATCAATATAGACGCAAGGCTGTCATCAGAATCCTCTAACCAATATTTTAAATCATCTAGTCTTTGGACAGCCAAGTCAAAAAGATCACGATTGTTGGAAGGAGAACGTTCTAAAGCAATATTGAATTCTGCAAACTTACTTTCATTCCAATCCTTATTTTCTGAATCGATCTCTGCGCGATCCTTTGCTTTCTTTTTCATCCATAATTGTTGGCTAGGAACTAAATTTAAATCAGCCAATTCTATCATTGCCAAATAAGATTCCTTACCGGGTATTTCGCTTAGCATTGAAAACAATCTATTTCTCGCTTCTTGTGCATCGTCTCTTAATTCAGGAGAGTATACACCCATTCCGGCTCTTTCAATATCGTCTTGAACTTTTATATAGCGATGCATCAAAATGAAAAGTTGTTTTAAAAAGTCAGCTGTTTTATAATTTCCTCTGACATTGGAATTTGTAGTTCTTTCTCCGACCAGATCAACTAAAATTCTCATTGCAGCATTTTTGGCTTCTTCTGAATCTTTCGAATTCAATTCTTCAAGATAAGACACCAAAAAAGGAATTGCATTATCAGGATCGACTCCTATCCAACAGGAGAGCCATAGAGTTCTGTTAGGTGCGTCAGAAAGTTCTTTTACTTTCCTCATCGAAATAGCTGCAAGCATTTCATCAGATACAGTATTATTCTTTTGGATTATTTTTAAAGCGTAACCCAAATTATCAATGTTGAGTGGCTCTTTATCTAAAAAGGATAAAAGTTGCGGAGATAGTTTGTCATGTAACCATTCAGCGCTCCAGATGATCTTAGCAAGGATGTATGGCTTCGATTCTCCAGACTCAAACTCCCACTTTATTTCTTGACAGACTAAATCAAATATTTCATTCGGGAACTTTGTATACAATTGATAAAACCAATTTGGAAATGAATTCAGTTCATTAAAAGCATACTTACATGCAATTTGCGCTTCAGCTTTCGTAAGCTTTTCAATGCCATCTGAAAATTCCATTTCTATTCCGGCTAATCCAATAACAATACCCCATGGAGTACTGTTTTTTCTTTCTTCAATACTTTCAAGCTCAGATAGAAGGACAGGTGTAAATGATCTCCAAAATTTAATTAAACCTTCTCTAAATGCGATGGCTACATTGTCTCCATAATCTTCAATTAAGTCATGCCAATTTCCGATGCTATATCTTGAAGCAGAATTTTTATTCTTACCATGCATCACATTATATAGGAAACTTTGACAAGATATAATTTGACCATTGTCCAATCCCTCTCGCAACTTCGGAAGATTAGAGTTTAAAAATTCAACATTTTTTAAATGTTGCTTTTTCTTTTTTTCTTGACGTTCTTTTTGTTGGCGCTTCCAATTTGCTTCTTGCTGATTGTATCGTCTTGTTTCCATTGACATCGGAGGCGGATTCAGTAGTCCACTTAAATGTTTGTTCAAAGTTTCAATGGACGAAACATTCTTTTTAAGTTGTTTAAGCCATTCCTTTGGGCGTTTAGCATCTTTATATAAAAGGAAGGCTAAGGATAGAGCGACTAAACGATCATCTTCCAAAGGTCGAAGTTTTATATCTGAAAGGATTAAATCAAAATGTTTACCATTAAAACTCCAATAACTCCGCCTTGATATTTGAAAAATACTGGTTAAAGGTTTTTCATTCTTCAATAGAGATTTTCTTGAGTCCTCCACATTATACCAAAATAAACGATGATTTAACTCGTCCCATTCGTGCATGGCGTTGATAACTTCGTTCTGCAAATTCAATACACCGAAATCTCGATAAAAATGTAATGTTGATAGCTGAACGAGCACAAACAACACTTCTGAACTTAATGCTTTTGAATCCTTATTTAAAATTAGCTTTTCAATACATTTAATACTGACTTGTATGAGCCATCCGTGAACTTGAGATATTTGACAGTCATGTTTTTCAACAAAAGGCTTTTGGTGGAGAAGGATATTAATTCCTTTAATAAGTCTAAAGACAATATTAGTATTTGAACGGTTTATAAATAAATTTAGGACAGAAACGAGTTCATCATGATCATTTCTTTTTTTCTTTTCCACTTTAGAAATCATGGATAAAATCCAATCAACAGATTCATCTGTCGAATCAATGTTTTCTATTATTGCGGTTAAAATACTTCTGGAGTGCACTTTCTCTTCTGACTGAAAACTTACCAGCAGTTCATTGAAATCTTCTTTTGATCCAAGCGCCTTTACTATATAAATTGCATCTCGTCGATTGTATTTTTGTGTTTTCGAACTTAATGCTAGTGCTTTGGATTCAAGTACAAGTTCTTTCAAATTTCCTTCCCAAATTAAAGAAAGCAAATAATCAATTACTCGATCATTCTCATTATACTTATTGAGCAAGTCCCTAATATCGTCTGACAATTCATGAGAGCTAAAGCGTCGTACTGGGACATTATTTCTGAAAGCTCTACTAAATTGTCCCATTGAAATATTCTCGCAAACCGCATGAAGAATATTTCTTCGATCTTCTACTTCAAGTATGGAAGGATCACCACCCTCAAGAATAATTTCGGGTTCAAGTTTAAATGTGCGTTGCCTTATTTTATAATCAAATAGCGTTAACCAAGATAAGATTGGTTTCATTGAAGGCACTAAGACATCAACGCCATATTTTTTTTGAAAAAATAAATTTTCAATTTGTTTTCTTGAAGTTTTTTGATCTAATTTTCCGCAAATCCATTTTGCTGTTAAATATTCCCTGACTGAGCGATGGTGAAATCTAACCGTACCATAAATAGCCTCATCAAAAATTGGTCTGCTTAAAATTTCTTGATATTCCTCGGTCTTTAAATCAGGTAACACTAACTTTAAATCAATACCCTTCGTATTATGAGTGCCATCTGGGATTTTAAAAATAGATTTATTCATAAAGGAACTTGCTGCAGCAAGTGTTTCGACGCACTCTATCATTTTATTTGATGATAGTTTTTCTATCGTTGCTCTGTTTTGTTCTCGCTCAACTAGCTTTCTATCGACATTGTGTTTTATTAACTCTAATTGACTTCCTATTTTTCCATTCTCATTCCAATAAACAATAATATCTTCTAAATCTTGAGGACGAGTAGTGAACATCCATGCGTCTTGTCTCTCAATATCTTCTAAAAACGTTGTGATATTTTCAACTCCTTTAGAAAATGCAAAAATCTTAATTTGATTTTTTGTTAGATCATCCAATTTGTATATTTTGAATGAGCTCTCATTGGAAGTTTCTTTTACTACATTTTTCTTTTTCTTGATGATCTCGGATTTGCTGCTATTCAAGTCAACCTCTGATAAATTTTCCTTTTCTGAATTATTAAACCTTAATAAAGTTTGACATAGCACCAAATCAGAATTTGGTCTCCAAGCAGAAACTCTTGAAGTAATAATGATATGAGTCCTTTGACTTGCAGTATCAATAATTTTGGCAAGTTTTCGAATGGCTTTATCAAAATCTCTGGGATCTTTTAAACGCGCTTCATCGACTGAATCAAGTAAAAACCAACCTTCTTCTTTTGAAGCGAGCCATGCTTGAAACTCATCGTACTTTCCAATTTCAAAAGCGCTTTCTAAGTCATCTGCAATGTGTTCTAATCGTAAAAAGAAGGCGTTCTTTTTTTCGGCCCTTAATTTATTTGTCGCCTGTTGTATTTCGAGTGTCTTGCCAGCTCCAGCTTCCGCCAATAAAATAACTCTATATTCCCCTAATATTTCTTCCCAAGTTTTACTTTCACTTTTATTATACGATTTTGTAATCCTATCATCGTCGATATAATTTATTTCAGGACTAATTGATTGTTCGGAAAATGTACGATTAAGTTCTATAAATTTTTCCATGTGCTTTTTAAATTCTTTATTTATTTTTTACAGACGATCTATCAAACCATTTTGTAAATCTTTCCATTTCATTCGGTAGTTTTCAAGAGAATGGCACCTCGAAATGGACTTTTTCTTTACTACCGATCCTGATAACTAGCATAGGTGCTTTATAAGTGATGCCTGTATCTATAGCGATTCCTTTAGAACTTCTCATGTTAGAAATTCCGCTCAATTGTCCTTTTTCATTTGAAAACTTCCACTTGATTCCGTGGATATTGAAGACACAATTTAAGAAGAATTTTTGTGAGCTCACTTGATCATCGGAATTTGGTAAGTATAGTATTTTGGGAGAATCACTAAGAATTTTCCGAAAATTTCGAAATTTTATTTATCGACAAAGAAGCTAAATTTCAAAGTTTTTATTCAAACACTGATTCAACTAAAAATCACTATACACATGTTAATAGCTGTTTACATGTGTATTAAAAATTTCTTCGTAAATCTTCCTGTAAACCCACAAAAATCGAACAGATGTAAACACGTGTAAACAGGCGTTAGAAAAAAAAGAAAATTCCGTAAAAAAAGTAAAACTGGAAAATTTACTTTTTTTTACGGAATTTTCGTGCAATCTAGAGGTCAAATTTTATCCGAACTTGCTCGAAATCCTTCAAATTCGTGATTCGGATTAGCAATTCTCTGGCTACCATCAAGAGCAACAACCTTAATATACATGATGTCAGCAGGCAGTAAGGTTCGGGTATCTGAATCAAGAGTTTTCAATTGAATATAACCGGCAGAGGCAATAAATAGAAATGTTGTAGAATAATTTCCATTGATTGGAACGGTGAAAGGCAAGGCGGTATAATTAGATGTATTGATCGACCTGTAATAAACCATTACGGCTCCATTGCTAAGAATGTTTTATGTAAAATATCCAAACCCGTTCAGATCAAATTTTCCAAAGGCCGTCCAATCTGTTTGCGGTAGCTTGAGTTATTCTCTTAAGGTGTATTTTAATGTTGAGTAAAATTCCAAAATTATTTGCATAAAATTTGTTTATGAAAAATATTGTTTTTATGTTTGAATTCATAATAAAAATTTGTTGACGGGTTATTTATAGTTTTGGTGGACCCTTGGATAGAATTGCAAATAAAGTTTAGTTAAAGATTTCAATTTATAGCTTAATATGAAAAAACCATTTGCTATTAAGCTGGTACACATACGGAAGGTCTATATAAATTATATTGTCTGTTTTAATTCTAAACCATAGAAATTTATACCGCTTAATTTGCTGTTACATTAATCTTTACACCTGTGCAATCGAATTAACCTTAGCAGTTTTTAGTGTAAACAATGGTGAACTAATTGCTATTATCTAAGAAATCGACCTTCATATTGAATCGATATATAATTAGCAAACTTCAAAATAAAATCATATGGCAGGTATAGATTTTTCTCAACCAATACTTGGCGCAGGCGCAAGTGCAAAAACTGATTTCGCTGCTGCTCAAGCACGAACTGGACTAAACTTTATTGGTGAAGCAAGATTCAAACGAGGTATCAAAGCAGAGTTAGGAGTTGAAGCATTTGCTAATGCTTCTGCAGAGCTTTCTAAATTCGTGCATGCAAGCATTGAAGGAACAGCATTTGCAAGGGCACAAGCTGGAATTCAACTTCAACTTCCATTAAATCTTTTTGATGAGTTCGGATTTTCTGCGAAAGCAGAAGCGATTGCGGAAGCGGCAGCAGGGGTCGAAGTTGCATTGGGTCTCTCTATTGGCGATTTCGTTCTGCTTGCTAAACGTGACCCCAATTTGATTGGCTTACCTTTGGAAATTCTCTTATTATTTCTCGAAGAAGTTAGTATTGGTGGTTCTTTTGAAATTAATGTTTCAGCCTCTGCAAAAGCTCATGCATCGGTATCGGTATCGGGCACCATCGTTGAAAAGGCAGGAGACAAAGCAGGATTTTTTTATACGATAGATGCAGGTGTCGGGCTTGCTGCAGGAGTGGGTATGGGATTTAAAGCGGGTGCAGAGTTTAAAGATTTCAGGAGATTTTATGGGCGTGCGGTTGACAAAACCGTTGATACTACTATAAATGAGATCCTGAAATTAATTCCCTCCGATCTTAAATTAGGTAATAATCCTGATGGACTGCCTCCCGATGATGTTAGTCTGAATCTTACACCTTGGTTTGAAGCTTTTGCACCGGTGGCTAAAATTGCATTGCGTATTGCATACGATGTGGGACTTAAAATTGCAGAAAACAACCCGGGTCATTCCAAAAATGATGCAGCCATACTATGTGATGAAGCTGTTAAAACGTTCCTTGAAGAATCGCAGAGGTTTATTTTTAACAAACTTCTAGATAGTGGAATTGATGCAGTAAGAAAACTACTTGAACAAACATTGACCAACCTTCCTGCCGGAACATGGGATGCTGCATTACCAGAAAGAACTGATTTGGCAGAGCAGCTTTTAGCAATGCCGGCCGAACCTTTCCAGGATTCATCAGATAATTTAACGTACTGGGAAACCCTTATTCAAAAATCAATTGCGCTGGTAAATGCACTTACCATCCCATTACCCGAATTAGAAAAATCAATCAGTATTATTTATTGCACTTCGGAATTACTGTTGCAATCTATAAAGGCAAAAGTAAATTCAGCATCGGCTTATGCTGTGGCCATTGGTGCAGGCAGTGTTAATACAAACACCCAACCCTTTAGCGGGCCATTGAGTGTGCAACCTGATCAAAAAATTATTGTTGCAATAAGAAATGTTATTGGTGGTAATGGCGGATTATCTTATGCTGATTTACTGCAATTTTTAGTTGATGATTTAATAGTTAATAATGTACTGTCTGCAATACCGGAGCTTAAACAATTTATAAACATTTTTAAAAATGATTTTGCAAAAGCAGAAAATGAGATTCTTAAATTGTTTTTGCAAAATGCCGGTTCATTTGACCTTGCAAATCCGAATGCTGCACAAGCAGATTCTCATGCACTACTGACTTTAATTGTCGGGGCTATTGACAATTATTTAACAGAGAAATTCAAGACGGATATTCTTCCTCAGATTTTAAATAACGTACCAGACCAAAATCTGAAATTATATATAGAGGAAGTTTTGTATGAGGCAGTAATTTATATGAAAGATGTGGGA
>JBMQEM010000142.1:0-19032 GCA_049363815.1 Bacteroidota bacterium | reverse complement strand
ATTAGTTATTAGTTATTAGTTATTAGTTATTAGTTATTAGTTATTAGTTATTAGTTATTCGTTATTTTTCTATGCATTGTATAAGGGAATGAATCACCTTAATATGTATCTCCTGCGCCCGGTCTGCAAATTCTGAATGAGGAGCGCGGATCTCTATGTCACAGAGGTCTGCCATTTTACCGCCACCTTTGCCTGTCAAGCCTACCACATGCATTCCTGTTGCTCTGGCCGCGCGGATGGCTTCCAGGATATTTTTAGAATTACCACTGGTACTGATAGCCAACAAAACGTCGCCTTTTTTTCCAATGGCTTCAATGTATCTGGAAAAAACAAAATCATAACCGTAATCGTTTGCAACGCAGGAAATATGCGACGGATCGGAAATACTCAATGCCGGTAATGCTTTTCTGTCATCACGAAATCTTCCGCTGAGCTCTTCTGCAAAATGCATGGCATCGCACATACTACCGCCATTTCCACAACTGATGATCTTTCCACCACCGGCAATAGAAGTTTTCATCAGCCCTGCTGCTTTTTCAATTGAAATCAAATTGCTTTCATTCCCGATGAATTCTTCAAGAATATTTTCCGCTTCAGTAAAATTGGCTTTGATCTGTTCGAGGTTTTGCATCGCTTCTGTATTTCGGAAGCGAAGATAGGAAACAGATCAGAATTTATAAGAAAAACTGAGCCCATAATTGGTTCCCGTAGTAATGGCACTGATCCTGCTGTCTTTATCAGCAACATACTTACCATCACCATCCTGGTCCTGATAGAAAATGGCCACATTATTCAGGATATCACTGATTGAAAATTTCAATTCTCCGGATTTGAAGATGGCCTTACTTACCTGCAGATCCAGCAAATTTCGTGGTGCTTCATAGATGCTTTTATACCCTTCATACCCAACCTGGAAAATCCTTCTTCCGATCTTGTTGTAAACAATATTCACCCCAAAACCACTGAGCGGATCATTGAACATTAATCCGGCATTGATAATGTATGGCGACTGACCTTGCATTGGACGATCTTCTTTGGCACGCAGATCATCTGATTTATCAACTGTGGATTTGATAAGCGCTACATTTCCAAAAACAGTGAATTTCGACCAAGACTTCCACGAAGAGACCTTTTCCATAAATTCCAGTTTCCTGCGGAACTCCGCTTCTACTCCGAAATTGGTGGCGCCTTTGGCATTTTCATAAGAGACCGATCTGCTACCGGCTCCTGAACTTTCTACGATCTGTTCAATTGGATTTGAAAATTGCTTGTAGAAAAACGAAACAGAATACACCTCACCTACTGTCGGATAAGTTTCAAATCTAAGATCCAAATTATTGATCGTACAGATCACCAGTGAATCATTTCCCTGTATAGCAGTTGAAGTATTGAAATCATAGAAAGAGAACGGAGCCAATTCCCTGAACTCAGGTCTTGATACACTTTGAAATGCAGAAGCACGGATATTCGATTTTTCTGTCAGTCCATAAGTAAAATTCACGGATGGTAAAAGATTGAGATAATTCCTGTTCACTTCAATCGTGTCATTACTGTAACCAAATGAGTTCAGCTTTTGAATAAAATTCTCGAGTCGTGCTCCATAAACAACCCGCAACTTGCCGAATGCATTATCCATCATTGCATAACCTGCATGAAGATTAGAGCTCGCTGTATATCGGTCAGAAGGATTGGTAATATCATCCAGACGGAAACCTTTTGAACTCATGTGATCAGCACTGAAAATTGTATCAAGTGAAGAAAACAAAAGATTGTAATTAAATGTTCCTGCATTTGGAATCACATAACCTAATACCCTTGCATCAAATGTCCTTTCTTTAAACTGCTCCATGCCGCCAAATTTGACAGTACCGGTTTTCTTGAAAAGCTTTACCGGGAAACTGACATCAGCACCTCCATTGTAGATATTCTCATCCAGTGAGGAATAAAACTTACCGGCATAATTCGGGGATGCGCTTCCGAAAGGAACATAAGCCCTGTAAATTGTATCGGTTGCATCACTGACTTCAAAATTCCTGTAGTACTGCATTCTTCTTAGGTCAGGAATTTCTCTTGAAATTATCCCTGCACCACCATACCATTTAATATTCACTTTTGATTTCCCCAGCAAATGTTCGCCCGATAATTGAGAATTAAAAAGTGTACTTGAGGTGTATTGCATCGCTGTTGCCTGCTTCTCTTGTTGAAGTTCAATGTCATCACCAGAACGCATTACTGTTGTATTCTCAGAATTCACCGAAAAATAATTTTTCAACGATATCTTGCTATTGTCATTGAAACGCATCGTCAGGTTTAAGATCCCACCTGCGAGAACATTGTCAGAATATTGTTCGTCATAATAATTATATCGCTCAGATCCGTCAAAATCAAAATCACCACGCTCAACTGTCTGATGTTTTGCTGATCGGGAATAAGTCAAAGCACCTATGAAACCGAACTTTTTCTCTCCCATTGAAAACTGATTACCAAATGAAAACTGAACATTCCTGTTGACAGGCATTTCTGCTTTTTCCTCAATAGCCCAGTCATTTGAAACCTGTTTAGAAAGTTCATATTTCTGTGCCTGGGTCATTTTCTTAAATTCTGTAGGCGCCGGAAAATTATCGGGTAGAGCGCGTGAACCATCATCGAAACCGATCCAGTCTGTTTTGCCTGTTGATCCTGAATAATAATTCTTAAAAGTTGAATAAGAATTCAGCCCTGTACCAATCGTCAATCCGACAAATCGCTTATCAGGAATATCCTTTGTATTTAATTGAATGATACCTCCTGCAAATTCACCAGGCAGATCAGGAGAGGCCGTTTTCAGAATAAATAAATTATCCAGTAATGACGATGGAAAAAGATCGAAAGAAAATGATTTTCTGTCGGGCTCGCTGCTAGGCAGCATTGTATTATTGATCATAGCAAGATTGTATCTGTCGCTCAGTCCTCTTACTATTACAAATTTTCCTTCCTGTAAACTTGCACCACTGACTCTCTTCAGAACTTCTGCGGTGTTTTTATCGGCTGTCTTCTTTATTGCTTCAGATGATATACCGTCCTGGACAACAGCGCTTCTCTTCTGCATCAGCAATATCGAACTTGCACTTTCGCGGCGCATTTCTGCAACTATCGTTACTTCTGTTAATTGCTGTACAGATGGCTCAAGTGCCACATTCAACTCCAAGGTTTCATTGTCCTTTACCTGAACATTTTCAACGACTTTAGGATTATAACCGATGTATTTTACCGAAACATTATAATTACCGGGACTTACTTTCAGATTAAATTTTCCGTCGATATCTGTTGAAGTTCCGATAGAACTGCCGTCAATCCAAACCAGGACGCCAATAAGTGTTTCACTGCTTCCTTTGTCCAATACCTGTCCGGTAATAGTTCCTGCTGCTGAAGCATTCACACTTACCGAAAAGTGTACAAATAAAAACAAAAAAGCAATTTTTAACTGTTTCATCTTTGAGATTCTTGATTCCTCAAATTTCGCTCTGTATTGTTAAGCTATCTTAACTGGCAGATTAACTCCGTATTAACCTTGTGTAAACACAAATAGAATAAATGCAAAATTTTTAAAAAACCGGTACTGAGATTGGCGAAGTCAAGCAGATGATCAATTGTTACCCAAATTCACTTCCCATTTTCCAGGATCAAATTTCAGTGAACTTGTGTTTAAATGAATCAACTCTAGTAATCCAAAGAATATCAAAAAATAAAAAAGTCCCGGAAAAATTTCCGGGACTTAAACGTAAAATCGAAACCTTATTTTATCAATCTAACTGTTCTTTGTCCTGTTGAAGTGGATAATACAAGCATGTAAATTCCTTTAGAAAGCTCACTTGTATTGATCGTAAATTTATTTGAGCCTGCATTAAATTCTTTAGTTGACAATTCTGTTACAGCTCTTCCAGCAAGGTCATTGATCACTATTGAAATTGATTCTGTACTTTCTAGATTCAAATTCACATTCACATTTTCAGCAATTGGATTTGGAAATACTTCCAATGAAGAAATGCTGTTTATTGAATTTACAGAAAGTATATAGTTATTTGATTCCGGAGTCCAGTTAGCCCAACCGTCTGTCCAGTCAACAGAACCAAATGCACCTCTGAAAGTAACTGCATCGAAGAATGAATTTGACAATCTGCCGGCAGTGAAATCTGCACCAAAAAGCATTGAAGATGAAACTTGAGGTGTAAAATCCGGTGCGCTGTAATTATGCGGATCCGAAAGCATTACATCACTTACATTAGTCAGAACTTCATTTGCATAAAGTCCGGTACCATACCAGCCTGCAAGATCCCATGTACTACCACTTGCTACTGCAAAATTACTAAGGCAACCCGCAAGAACAGTATTTTTAACTTCAAGTCCACCGGCTATTGCACTGTTCTCACAATTTGCTCCATC
This sequence comes from Bacteroidota bacterium, assembly GCA_049363815.1. Classification (GTDB taxonomy): domain Bacteria; phylum Bacteroidota; class Bacteroidia; order AKYH767-A; family 2013-40CM-41-45; genus JADKIH01. The sequence continues at coordinate 14,610 of JBMQEM010000142.1, read as the reverse complement.
GATCAGCAATCCAACCGGATAGCCAGTAATGATTGAATTGTAAAGTGACTCTTCAGAACTACGGCGAATATGTGCACCACGTTTGTAATTACTGTTTATTGCAGTTGAAGCAGTCACAAGTGGTCCTACGATCGTAGCATTTGAAATAGTGGCATGAGTCAATGGTGCATTAGTTGAACCGGTAGCATCGTTATCACTTTCAAAACCGTTTGAACCGGAAACGTCAGCAACATTGCTATCACGAAGTGCAACAATGTATTGCAGGTTTCCTGAAAAACCGAAATCCGTATCAAAATCGTCATCGACTCCTCTGTAAGAAATCAGATTTTTTGCATTTACAGTACCACCGAAAAACTCGTATGAATCATCTCCGCTATAACTTACCTGAATGTGATTCAAGACAGTTCCACTTCCTACACCACCGCAGGTAAGTCCGTTGATCTCATTATTTGGCTGAAAAGCAATTCCAGGAAATTCTATGCGGACATATTCAACGATCCCTGAATTATCTGTCGCATTTGTTCCACCATATAGTCCTTTCACAGCATCAATTCCGCCTTCGATTACTTTCTCACCAGCAGGATCATTGATCGGAGCATTTCCCAAAATGATCAATCCGCCCCAGTCACCATAAGTTCTTGAACCTAATGGCTCAGCCGATGTAAATACGATCGGTTGTGCTTGCGTACCTTGCGCATTGATCTTTGAACCGCGTGTAATGATCAACGAACCTTTCGACGTTTTGTCTCCTTTAATGATCGTTCCCTCCTGAATAGTCAATTCAGCGCCTGATGTAACATAAACAAAGCCCGACAAAATATATTGGTTATTGTTTGTCCAGATAGTGTTTGTAGTAATATCCCCACTTACAGTAATTGTACTTTGCGCACGTGTTAAAAACGGCGCAATGAAGATTGCAATGATTAGTAATAATTTTTTCATGATTGTTTAGGTTTTTTTTTCTGAAGCAAAAGTAAAAGGACGATGTTATGCAGAAGTTAAGGGAGAATTAAGGAATGTCGAGAAGGAGAAAATGGGAGAAGGAGAAAGGAGCAGTGTGAGTATGCAGTGCAAGTGAGCGGGGAGTGAAAAGTGCGAGAAACAGTGAATGAACAGTGTGAGAAACAGTGAGTGAACAGTGTGAGAAACAGTGAGTGAACAGTGCGAGAAACAGAGAGTGAACAGTGAGTGAGCAGTTCGAGAAACAGTGAGTGATCAGGGAACCTGAAGACAGAATACTGTTAAAAAAGAAACAGCGGCTCTCCCTGCCGCTGTTCAACTCGAATAAACACCTCCATGTTGTTTAACCAAAAACTAACCATGAGATGGGCACAATATACAGTCGTGCTCAGGGGAATTCAATTCAATTCGGCAATGACTCTTACAGTCTTGGTAAACTACCCCTTTTTGGCTGTGAGTAAATAGGTGAAAAACTTAACGGCTTTTCCGGTTTCAACTCATTTTATGCTTTAATTTCGTTTCCAATGAAAATTCAGACAAATTTCTCACTTAAGGAGCTAAACACTTTTGGACTGGCAGTTCAGACTTCAAGGTATTGCAAGGTCACTTCCGTGCCCGATATTCAGGATCTATTATCAAATCCTGAAATCCAGAAGTTAAAAAAGCTGGTACTTGGTGGTGGAAGTAACATGCTTTTCGCACATGATTTCGAAGGGCTGGTGATTCATAACTGCATTGAAGGGATCAGAATGGACGATCAAGGGGAAGATCATGTATTTGTTTCAGCAGGTGGCGGAGTCAACTGGCATTCTTTCGTGCTTTATTGCGTCGACCATGGATTTGGCGGCCTGGAAAACTTATCACTGATTCCCGGTTGTGTTGGAGCCGCTCCGATCCAGAATATTGGTGCCTATGGAGTGGAAATAAAAGATACATTTTTTGAACTAACTGCCTTGGACCTTTCCGATGGCAACATTCAGAAATTCAATTCTGCTCAGTGTCATTTCGGATACCGGGACAGTGTTTTTAAAAGAGAAGGCAAAAATAAATACATAATTACAGAGGTTACTTTCAGGCTTTCAAAAAAGCCTGTTATCAATGTCTCTTACGGTGCAATCAAAAGTCAACTGGAAAGCATGAACATCTCCACTCCTACTATTAAAGATGTCAGCGAGGCTGTTATTGCGATCCGTCAAAGTAAATTACCGGACCCAAAAGTAATTGGTAATGCCGGAAGCTTTTTTAAGAATCCGGAAATTCCAACCGAACAATTCATCGTGTTGCAGAATTCCTTTCCTGAAATTGTGGGATTCAAATCACATGATAACCTGACCAAAGTAGCTGCTGGCTGGCTAATTGAAAATAGTGGCTGGAAAGGAAAGCGGGTTGGGAATACAGGAATGCATGACAAACAAGCTCTTGTTCTGGTAAACTATGGAAATGCTACAGGAAATGAACTTATAGAACACGCAAAAAGAGTGCAGAAAAGTGTTCTGGAAAAATTTGGAATTGAACTCGAAATGGAAGTCAATATTATCTGATGCCATCTAAAGGCAACAGTATAAATATTACATATACTTTTCAATTTCAGTTTTTGTCAGCTTTAATTCTTCATTCAAGCGTGCTACAAGATCGCTCATTCCATAGCTGTCGAGCTCTTTTCCTTTGATCTCGATCGTCCGGCAGGTGTCTGCAATTTTATTTGCGCCCAGATTCAATGCAGAGCCTTTTAATTTATGTGCGAGTGAAGCCATTTGCGGAAGATCCATTACCGGCAATAACCCCGAGATCTGATTTACGATTTCTGTGCTCTGATCAATGAACATTTTTATGACCTGATTAAAGAATGATGGATCCGCTCCGGATGTCATTTCTTTTAATTTCATTAAAGTTGGCTCGTACAATATTACTTTACCGTCGCCATTTGTTGTTGCTACTTTATTTGTCATGTCGTTTTGGGATTCACGGAATCTTCCGCCCCATTTTTTAATGCGTTCTACAATCTCCTCTATCAGAAATGGCTTACTAATATAGTCATCCATTCCTGCCTCCAGACATTTTTCTTTATCACCTTCAAGTGCAAACGCTGTCATTGCAATAATAACAGGTTTTACTTTTGGTTTTAATTTTTCAATAATAAATCGTGTGGTTTCAAGACCATCCATCTCCGGCATCTGAACATCCATGAAGATCAGGTCGAAATTCTTTGCCCTTAAATGATCAATGACCTGAAGACCGTTCGAAGCCATTGTTGGCTTGTAACCCAGTCCTTCAAAAATATTCTGAGCAAGCTTCTGATTGATCAGGTTATCTTCGGCAATCAATATTTCAAGAGGGATTTCTTCACCTAATTTCTTAGTCATTCCATCGAAAGACTTTTCATGCTGCGTCCGCTGATGATTTTCTATACTGAAGACTCCGATAAGAATATCAAGAACCTTTGACCTGTCAACATTCTTAGGAATGACAGCAGAGACCACTTCATTTGTATAATCGAAAAAGACTTCATCAGCCTTGTCGACATTGAACATTACGATTGGTAGTGCTTCCTTGTTTCTGATCGTTCTGACTTCCTGTGCAACAACAAGAGCCTTTGCAGTGATCAACTGTGCATCAATAAGGACAATATTGTAATCAGATTTCTCCTGTACCAGTTTCAATCCTTCTGAAACATCGTTGGCAACAATTGGGATCAAGCCCCAGCGTTTGAAATAATTTGCATACAGATCCGCTTCTGTTTTATCATCGCTGATGATCAACACCATTGAATTCGAAAACCTGCTGCTGCCTGACTTTTGATACTTAGGAATATCCGACTTCAGCACCTCTTCTGCATGAATGTTGAATATGAAATTGGATCCGACACCTTCCGTGCTTTCAACTTTAATTGTTCCACCCATCAGCTCAACGAGGTTCCTGCTAATAGCAAGTCCCAATCCGGTACCACCATAAGTTCGCGCAGTTGATGCATCTGCCTGGGAAAATGGTGTAAACAGTTTTTCAATTCTTTCTTTTGGAATTCCTATTCCCGTATCTTCCACTTCAAACTGAATATTCAGGTCGTTCTTTGCAAAAGAGAACCTGCTTACCCGAACAGTTACTTTTCCTTTTTGTGTAAACTTAAGGGCGTTGGAGACAAGATTCAACAATATCTGTCTTAATCTTGTTATATCACCGTAAACAAACCCCGGAACATCTCTTGCTATAGTGTAATGAAGTGAAATGTTTTTTTCCAACGCTTTTGAAGCAAGCAGATCAAATGTTTCCTCAATACAACGCTTCAATGCAAATGGTTTTTTCTCCAATTCCATCTTAGACGACTCGATCTTTGAGAAATCAAGAATGTCATTGATAACCGATAATAAAGCTTCACCACTTAATACGATACTGTCTACGAATTCCTGTTGCTTACCTGTTAGCGCAGTCTGATTCAGCAATCTGCCCATTCCTATTACGCCATTGAGCGGAGTCCGTATCTCATGACTCATCGTAGCAAGAAAACCTGATTTTGCCTGTGTTGCTGCTTCGGCCTCTTCTTTTGCTTTCACCAGATTCAACTCAGCAAGTTTCCTTTTTGAAACATCATGTCCAAAAATCGAAATACTCTGCACAAAACCCTGGTCATCTTTTACAGGTGTAAAGATAATTTCAAGGTGAATTGATCTTCCGTTTACTGTAATTGGTTTTTCAAGGATGAATTCCTCACCTTTGAATGCACGGGTATGCACTTCAAGATAATCTTTATGAAAATCTTCAGGAAGTATTTCGAGTAAATTAAACCCGGTCTCAACAATGACACCGGTCTGAGCATACAGTTGATCGCATAAACGTGAATTGATCAGTAGTATGGTATGTCTTTTATCAACTGACAAGATGGAATATTCAGCATTCTCAACAAGAGATCTCAGTCTTTTCCTGTTATCATTCACTACCTGCTCTATCCGTTTCCGTTGAGTGATATTTTCTGTCAGGGAAATTACATACTTCGGACTTCCATTCAGATTTTTTGAAACTGCAGAAGAAGTATTCACCCAGATTATCTCATTATTTCTTCTGATCAACCGTTTCTCTTTTTTACTCGAAGGAAGCTCTCCGCTGAATAATGCAGAAAGAATTTTACGTTCATTGATCTTATCTTCTGAAGGAACGATGTCAAGGATACCAAGATCAAGCATTTCAGCCTCTGTATATCCAAGTAAGTTTGCAAAAGCCTGGTTTACCTTTATGAATTTATAATTTGTACCGATGATTGCAACAGGCATTGATGAGGCTTCGAGCAAGCTGAAAGAATCATTTTCAGATTCCCGGACCAAATTCCGCACAGTTACAGGCTCCACTTCGTTAAATATCTTTTCAGATGGATTTACGACAGGTCTTAACCTTACTGAAATAACACGTCTTTCACCGGAGATCTTCTTCACTGCATCAACTTCTGCATGAAAAATATTTTTCTTCAGTGTTTTGAAAATTCCATGAACCTTTACGCTAAGGTCTTTATCAAGCCCTTCTTTGATCTTGTTCCTTTCTTCAGGTCTCCATGAAACATCGAATAAAGAGGTCAGATCAATTCCGATCAGATCAGATATCCTGGCTTCAAATAAATTTGCAGCTGCTGTACTGCAATCGATCGTCAGTCCGGTAACAGGACTCACAACAATTATTGCATCTTCGAAAATATTACTCTCTGCAATTGGTACTGCATCTGAACTTTCAGGAAGGTTTTCTGTCTTGATCTCATTTAAGACTCCTGTATCTTCTGTAGGCACATTGGAGATCTTCAACCACATGTAAATGAGGGTCACAATCACAAAACCAAACAGGCTTAACAACAAGAAAAAAGTAAAATGCAACTGGAGCATATAGTCCAGAATAAAAACAAGAACATACACTACAGCCACTGCCAGAATCAACAGTCTGTAGAGGATCTTCTTACCCTCTTCGGTTTGGTTTTTATTTTGCGTTTTGGTACTCACTTTTTATCATGCACAACTATGCGAATCCTTATATGTAAAAGGATTACATAGGTTTAGATAATCAGCCGTTGTTTCATGGTAATTCAACTGGCATTATTACATGGTGCGTATGGCAATTAACAACAATCAGGATAAAATAATGAGCAGACTTACAGCAATCATTTCATTAAAAAAAATATTTCTATGACTGAAAAATCAAGGGTAAAACGGTTAATAGCCTTGAATCATGCAAATATTGCAGATATAACAAGTAAGATATGGTCAGTTATTACTATAAAACCAAAAAAAAACTGTAAATACCTTACAGTTTTTTTATTTCCATGCGTACAAAATCGATCAACTCTTTAATGTATTTCTCAGAGAAATCGAATTGAATACCTGCTGTCCGATATACCTCAGGAATGCTCTTTTTATAACCTAAACGCAGGGCATTTTTATACTGACCGATCGCTTTGACAGGATCTGTTTTGTAATTCCTCCATACAGCAATAGCACCTAACTGGGCCATGCCATATTCGATATAATAAAACGGAACCTCAAACAAATGCAATTGCTTTTGCCACATTTGCTCTAATGCATTTTGATCATCACTCCAGTCGACATGATTGGAAGTGAAATCAAGAATCAGTTTTTTCCATGCTTCAGTTCTTTCACTGACTGTATGTCCGGGGTTAGTATATAACCAATGTTGAAAAGCATCAACACATGCTATCCATGGCAAAGCTTCGATCACATTCTCAAGTTGTTCTAGTTTTGCCCTTTTTAATTCTTCAGGATTGTCAAAGAAATGATCCCAATGTTCCATTGAAATTAATTCCATACTCATTGATGCAAGTTCTGCTATCTCTGATGGTAATTCCTTAAATCCGATAAACTCAAGTCCGGCAGTTAACATCGAATGAATAGCATGACCACCTTCGTGTACCATTGTGATCACATCGCGTAATGATCCGGTTGCATTCATAAAAATAAATGGAACTCCGCTTTCATAGAGTGGATAATTATATCCGCCCGGTGCTTTTCCTATTCTGGAATCAAGATCAGTGTATCCTTTTGTTTTCAAGGTATTGAGCACACTTCCGAAATAAGGATCAATTTCACTGAAACATGCAATTGATTTGTCAAGCAGTTCAGTTCCGGATTTGAACGGCTTCATATCCGGTTTACCTTCCGGGTCAACTTCCAGATCCCAGGGTTTCAGTGTATCAACTTTTAATCTTGCTTTTCTATCCTGCATAAAATCATTCAGCACAGGAACGATACAACTTTTCACGGATGAATGGAAGCTGAGACAATCATCCGCAGTATAATCAAAGCGGTCCAGTTCAATAAACTTATAATCACGGAAATTATCAAACCCTGCATTCTTTGCCACAGTAGTCCGCAGAACGATCAGTTCATTGAACAATTGATCCAACCGTTCCCTGTCCTGAGCTCGTCTTGAAACGATTTTATGGTACACTTCATTCCGAAGGTTTCTGTCCGGTTCCTTTAAAAAATTCGATGCTTGTTGTAACGTAATTGTTTTTCCATTTACATCGACAGACATTGCACCTGAAATTTCGCCGTATTGCTGTTCCTTTACCGATAGCTGTGCATGTAAGGCTATATTTTCTTCCCTGAACAAACGAATTGAATTCTGAACGCTCTTGATATGGTTGGTATAACTTTCATCAAGAGAATTAAGAGCGGGTTCGCCGATAAACTTTTTATTCAATTGATCCATGTAAGGAGCAATCTTTGGATTGATCTCCTCTACAAAAAATGTATACGCTTCGGTTAGTTTTTTATTCTGTGTATCGCATGTCATTCTGATATACAACCATCCGGCATGCTCTTCAACAACGGCTTCAAGTTCACTAAGGTCATAAAGCCAATTCAGAAGTTCTGCTATAGAACCATTCTTCCTGTTGACCAGTGACTTGAAAAACGGTTCAAGTTCCTGCCAGTTATTGACATCCAAATTATTTGGAATAAATCTTCTTGTAATTTTTTCCGTAGCAGCCAGATCCGTAGCGTTATCCATTCTATTATACTTTTTTACGTGTACGTGCAGTAGCCTTCTTTGCTGATTCCACTTTCGGGCCATGGGCCTCATGATGCGCTTTCACCGGAGTCTTTCCATCTTTTTCGCCAACGACAGATTTTTCATCACCTTCTTTTTCTTCAACTTTTGAAAAATCAATTTTATTACTCAGCAGCTCAAACCATGTAAGCATCTTTTTAATATCAGAGGTGTAAACTCTTTCTTCATCAAAATCAGGGATCAGTTTCTTAAAGTACTCCCGCAATTTCGTCTGGTCACCTTTAACATCAACCTTTAACTTATTACCTTCAGCAGACTGGATCTTTTTGTAGATCTCCCGCAGAGGTACTTCACCATCGGCAGTGTACACCGCTATATCAACCAAGGTCATTATCCTTTGATTTGAATTTATAACAGTGCGCTTACTGTCAACAAGTGATTCTACGATGAAACCTGCACGGTTATTCGCAACCACTTTATACAATCCGCCCATTCCTGGTACGGAAATAATTTCTTTGAATTCCATAATTTTAATTCTTTAAAACTGACGACAAATGTAACGGGAAAAGAGGAGAAATAATTGCTTCTCCTTGAAATTTATTAACCTCTTTTTCAAATATAAATACTTCAAATGCAAAAGGTCAGGGTTCCGGGTCACAGACTGACCTTTGAACCCTGACCTCTGGCAGGAAAAATATTTACCGGTTCAACCGGGTATCATTCAACCACCGTCAAAGGTAATGTTGAGATGACAGAACCACTTTGCATTCTGCAGAAGTAACTTCCGGATGAAAGTTCTGAAACATCAATGATCAGTGAATATGTACCTGTAGAAAGTGTCTCGGAAATAACGTCCTTAACTTTATCACCAAGTAAATTATAGATTCCAATTGTAGTTTTTTCGCTGGAAGCAAGTGCAAATTCAATGTGCGCCTGTTTGCTCGCCGGATTTGGATAGATCTCTTTCAGTTTCGTTGTTGCAGCGACAATATTCAGATTCTCTACTGATAAAACATTGTCGTATTTGATCTGAGCAGCTTCAGCAGATGATTGAATCATTGCAAGGTTCTCACCGGCAATCAATGCAAAAGTCACTTCAACGGAATCTCCCGGAGCAAGTGAAATTCCTGCAGCAGATACTACACTGATCACATCATTTCCAGTTGCCGGATTTAAAGTAATTCCTGCATCTGCCCGTGCTGTCGTTAACGAACTATATTTTTCTGATCCACTGAAACCATCTGAAAGATCCAGCCCGCCATTTGCTGCATAGTTATCGATCGCATAATGATTAAAAGTACCATTATGACTTAATAATTTGATCGCCGCCCAGATTCCATTGGTATCTGTACACCAGACGATTCCCATTCTGCGTGCTGCATCTGTTGAAGCTTTGTTATTATTGAAATCAGGAATATCCCAGTCAGAAGCAAGACCGGCTGATAAATTATTGAGCGTTGCCAATCCGACATTTTTAATAGAATACTGAAGCATGACATACTTATTGTCAGGTGCAGGTGTCCAAGCATATGCATGATGTGAGATCAGAATATTCAAAGGACTTGTTGATGTCGCGCCATTATCTTCAAAGATTCCATATGCGTCGAAATCCGAAACAACCGCAGGTATTTGTCTTGACACAGTAAGCACTGAATTAAAATCTTCATCGGTTAATCCTGCATCACCACGGAAATAATCTGAAACTTGTGTTCCTGATGCACCAACCATTAAAGCCATTTCATATAAAATTGTCGCTCCACCCTGATAAGAGAAGCCCAATCCCTGAACTTGTCCGCTTTGGTTATAACCGGTAAGTCCCTTGCTTGTAATAGAAGTTGCAATATCATTAATATTGATATTGATGTAATCTTCATTGATAATGATCTTGAATGAAAAATAATCCGTCCATGCGCCATCAGTTAGTGTTATCCTTAATGTCACCTCTGTGTTCTGAGGTGTTCCCGGTTTAATCACAATTCTGTAAGGAGCGGAGAAATTTGAAATCGTATCATTTGTACCAAGCACACCTACGTTATATGTACTGTTCAGTACCTGCAGATATGCTGTTGATGGTGTTGTTAAAGAACAAGTAAGATTTGCTGTTGGTCGTAGTAAGTTTAGAAGCAGATTACTAACATTCAATGTATCTCCTACAACAAATACAGCATCATTACCATCATTCACATTCAGTTTTTTAATGATCACTCCGGGAGAAACCGAATCTGTCACCGCACGGAATAAATTGACACGACCTTTACCAAGTTTACCGACAAAAGCAGTGTTACTTCCGACACTATAAATATTATCAGAAGTGATCCTCAATTGTTCAGCTACCTGTAGTGCATTCATTGAAGGGAACTTTGACTTGATCATGGCTGCACAACCGGCAGCAATTGGAGATGCCATTGATGTTCCGCTTTGTGTTGAATAAGTATCATTAAAATCTGTAGCAAGAATATTAGATCCCGGAGCACATACATCAACACTAAAACCATAACTTGAGAAACCTGAACGGGTATCTGACGAAGATGTCGATGCAACTGAAATACAGTTTTCATATGAAGCAGGATAATGATCTTCCTCCACTCCGCCATTTCCGGCAGCAGCTACTAATACAACATCATGATCGAGTACTGCAAAATTTACGATGTCTTGTTCAAACTGACTTGGTCCGCCTGAACGTCCCCATGAACAATTCACAACATTTGCTCCATGTTCAGCAGCGTAAACAATTCCATCATAACCATTATCAATATTTGTTGTACTTGAATTCAATGATGCTTTGATCGGAAGAATTCTGCAATTAAATGCAGGACCTGAAACCCCGACACCGTTATCCGTAACCGCAGCAGCACAACCGGTAACGTGAGCACCATGAGTACTGTTTACATTCACAGGATTATTATCGTTCTCACTTACGTCCCAGCCATGAAAATTATCTGTGAAACCGTCATTGTCATTATCGATACCATCAATCGGATCTGCGTAATTTAATTTCAGGTTTGCCTGAATGTCCGGATGATCCCAGTCGGTACCACTGTCAACGATTCCTATCACTGTATTGGTATCACCACGCCAAACATCCCATGCCAGAAATGCATTGATCTTTGTGAATTGATATTGCGAACCAACACTTGGATCGTTCGGAGTATAATCCATTTTCTGAATGTAAAGAGGTTCAGCATAAGCAACACTTCCTGTTGCATTCAATTGTTGTATCAATGTGAAAAGATCTGTGTCTGCTGATACTTTTATCTGATATATCAAAGACAGATCAACCGGATCCTGACCGTGTTTGTTTTTTAAGTTTAAAGGTGAAACCGCCCGTGGGAATTTTTTTGAAAGTGATGCTATGTTGTACCCTGATAATACCGTTTTCACTTTCGGTTCATTGATCGATGCCTGAGTACATTGTTGACCGTATTCAGCTTTCATTTTAATGACAATGATACCAGGCTGAATCTGGTCATTCTGGATCATTTTGTTCGTAGTTGACTTTCCTGCATTTTTATCCGCAGCCTGAGTACCTATTGTAAACAAAGCCATAATGAGCAACACAAATGTTGCTGTAATTTTTTTCATGATAGATTTAAGTTACTGATGTAGGGCACAATGTAGTATCAATTTTAACACGAACAAAGCAGGTACGGTCAATGTAGTGTCATTTGCTATGAACAGGGGTTTTCAACGGATATAATAATCCTGAAAAGGACTATCGATCCATGTTTTCAATGGACTCGGCTTTCAAGTCAGTATAACTAGGAATATCTTTCAAAAACGAATAAGATTGATTCGCATGGTCAATTTTACAAATAAAGGATTCCAATCCATTTGTAATTAAAAAGTAGGCAACATTTAATGTCATATTATACCTGGCGGCCTGATCAAAAACGGTCTGATTCAAGGTAATTTTTGGGGCCTTACATTCAGCAAGTAAAATGGGTTTCAGTGAGGATGAATAGATTACAACGTCTGTTCGTTTTTCAAGACTGTTTATTAGCAACTTTTTTTCAACACTGACCAAAGATTGAGGAAACTTCCGTTCATTCACAAGAAAATGTAAAAGATGCTGCCGGACCCACTCTTCCGGAGTCAGACTGACATATTTTTTACGGATTATATCAAAAATTTTTAAACTTTGCCGCTCATCAGATGATCGTTGAAGTTTAAAGTTATACTCGGGAAAATTTAGTCTGGGTAGCTGCAATGATTTTTTTTACAAATATAAATGTATGAACAATAAGAAAGACATAGTTGACAACTGGCTCCCAAGATATACCGGAACGGCATTAAGTGATTTTGGTGAATATATCCTTTTGACCAATTTCCATCATTATGTAAAACTTTTTGCAGAATGGAACAATGTGCCAATCAATGGCTTAGACAAGCCAATGCCCAATGCGACCTGCAACGGCATCACTATTATCAATTTCGGTATTGGTAGCCCGAATGCAGCTTTGATCATGGATCTTTTATCTGCAATTCATCCAAAAGCGGCTTTGTTTTTGGGTAAATGCGGTGGATTGAAAAAGAAAAATGCTGTTGGAGACCTCATTCTGCCGATTGCTGCCATTCGCGGGGAAGGAACTTCAAATGATTATTTCCCTGCAGAAGTTCCGGCATTACCTGCCTTCAACCTTCAAAAAGCTGTTTCCACTACGATCAGGAATCACGATATGGACTATTGGACCGGTACCGTTTTCACGACTAACCGACGGGTTTGGGAGCATGACAAGGAATTCAAAAAGTATCTCGAAAGCACACGGTCAATGGCTATAGATATGGAAACAGCCACGATTTTCGTAGCCGGCTTCCATAATAAAATTCCAACCGGTGCATTACTTTTAGTATCTGATCAGCCGATGATCTCTACAGGAGTAAAGACAGCTGACAGTGATAAAAAAGTTACGGAATCATATGTCAACAATCACCTGGTTATCGGTATCGATTCCTTGAATGAATTAAAGAACAACGGCTTAACTGTAAAGCACCTCCGCTTTTAAACATAATAAAGTAAAACGGATCAATGAGTACCGATCAAATAATCAATGAACTGAAGAAAAAGATCTTTCGTCCTGTTTACTTTTTGCAGGGTGAAGAACCTTTTTACATTGACCAGATCTCTGATTTTATTGAAAAGAATGTTCTGAGCGAAAGTGAAAAAGAATTCAATCAGACTGTTCTATATGGAAAAGATATCGATGCTCCGACCCTGATCTCTTATGCAAAACGCTATCCGATGATGTCAAGTCATCAGGTTGTAATTGTAAAGGAAGCTCAGGACATGAAGAGCCTTATTAATAAGGAAAAGGAAAAAGATAAAGGCAAAGAGAAGGATGCAAAAGATCCGCTTCTGGAATACATTCTTAAACCAACTCAGTCTACGATTCTTGTTTTCTGTTTCAAATATAAAACACTTGATAAGCGAACAAAGCTTGCCAAAACAATTGAAAAGAATGCATTGCTTTTTGATTCGAAAAGACTTTATGATAATCAGTTGCCTGACTGGATAAATGGTTACGTACTTTCCCAGGGTTATCGCATTGGTCCGGCTGCTACTAAAATGATGGCAGAATATCTTGGTAATGATCTCTCAAAAATTGCAAATGAAATCAGCAAAGTAATTTTAAGTCTCAAGGCCGGAGACGAGATCACTGCTGCAATGGTAGAAGAAAACATTGGCATCAGTAAAGAATTCAATATTTTCGAACTTCAAAGCGCTTTAGGGAAAAGAAATATTTTTAAAGCAAATCAGATCGTCAATTATTTTGCAGCAAATTCCAAGAGTAATCCAACAGTCTTAACTACATCACAACTTTATAATTACTTTCTCAAGGTCTTACAATTTCATCAGGTCGATCACCGCTCAGGTGAAACACCGGCTGCCGCTTTGGGTGTTCACCCTTATTTTATTAAAGACTACGAATCTGCTGCCAGAGCTTATTCACTTGACACCTGCATCAGAAACATCAGTTTCATCCGTGAATTTGATACCCGCTCCAAAGGAATCAGCAGCGCTACTACAAACGATGGTGAGTTATTGAAGGAACTGGTTTATAAAATACTTCATTAGTAACTTGGTTCGTATTCGGAGTACAATTCGAAAAACGAATGCGAGCTAAATGCAACAAATCAAAACGACATGCCCTGGCTTATAAAATCAGATCCCGAAGAATATGGATGGAATGAATTGCTTAAGGAAAAATCTGTAAGTTGGGATGGTGTTCGGAATTATGCTGCACGAAATCACCTGAGAGCAATGAAAAAAGGCGATGATGTTCTTTTCTATCACAGTGGTAAAGAATCAGCAGTTGTCGCTACAGCAAAAGTACTTAAGGAATTTTACAAAGACCCGACTGCAGAAGATGAAACGTGGTCAAGTGTGGAAATTAGTGCAGGACATCCATTTAAAAAAACAGTACCGCTTTCATTGATAAAAACAGAAAAGAAATTAAAAGACATGCTTCTAATTAAAATCAGTCGACTTTCTGTTATGCCCGTAACTCAGGAAGAATTTGAAAGGATCCTCGAAATGAGTAACTGACATTGAATTAACAAATCGTTAACCATTTTTTTTGCAATTTCCTGACCTTATTTAACAATTCATAAGTTTCAATGTTCTACATTCGATTCCGATTTTACATACATTTA
>JBMQEM010000141.1:0-19298 GCA_049363815.1 Bacteroidota bacterium | reverse complement strand
CCTGTGACCCTCTGCTTGTAAGGCAGATGCTCTGAACCAGCTGAGCTAAGCTCCCATTTTATTTTTATTCTCTAATTCGACTTTGACCCTCCCGACTTAAGTCGGGATGCTCTGAACCAGCTGAGCTAAGCTCCCATTTTCAAAGAAAAAAGCACTTTTTTTCTTTGGGATGGCAAATATAGAGGATTTTTTTCGCTGAACAAGAATTCAAAGTGAAATAAGTGAAAAAAAGTAGTCTTTTATGGGTTTTGACTCATTTTGAAAGAGTTAATAATGGCATGTGTTTTTACTTTTTAAGGTGACATTATCTGATTTGATTCAGCTTGTCCCAAAATGAAAAGTAGTATATGGAATATAAAGTAAAATCGTTCTTCGCAATCTTCAAAACCGCCGCCAAAGAATGGTGGTCAAAAGATCCATTCAAAGAAAGTGCGGTGATCGCTTACTATTCGATTTTCTCTTTGCCCGGATTGCTGGTGCTGATCTTAACGGTAGCCGGTTATTTTTATGGTCAAGACGCTATCAACAACAAATTGTCTGATCAGATTGCATCAACGATGGGACCGGATACTGCTGTTCAGGTAAGCGATATGATAGAAAAAGCACGAGCTACCGGGAGTTCGGTCTGGACAACCATTATTGGAATAGGAACAATTATTGTCGGTGCAACCGGAGTATTTGCTCAGTTTCAGAAATCGTTGAACATTATCTGGGAAGTAAAGGCTGATGAATCGAAATCAGGTATCTTATCATTGATCAAAGTGAGATTGTTTTCTTTTGGTTTAATTATATCTGTTGCCTTCATACTCGTAGTTTCTCTTGTAGTATCAACACTGCTTGCGGCATTTGGTGGTTGGTTGCAAACTAATTTCTCTGAAGCATTGTTAGTAATAGTTCAGATACTCAACGTAATTATTTCACTTGCCATTCTTGCTCTCATTTTTTCACTGATGTTTAAATTTTTTCCTGATGCAAAGATCAAATGGCGACATGTTTGGGTTGGTTCATTTGTTACAGCAATACTTTTCGAGTTGGGAAAAAATCCGGATTGAGTTTATATTTCGGGAAAGCAAGTCCTGAATCAGGATATGGAGCTGCCGGTTCAATAATATTAATTCTTCTTTGGGTCAGTTACTCATCCATGATCGTTTTTCTTGGAGCAGAATTTACAAGAGCGTTTGCAAATTATTATGACGGCGAAATTCCTGCAAATGAAAACGCAGTAAAAGATAACGGCAGAGAAAAATAATTCAGCACTGCCTTTGACCTTCCATCGCTTTGATTTTCAGCTTTTAATCACTACTTTTGCAAGCCTTTTAAAGCAGACAGTGGATTATTTGTTGAAAAAGGGCATATTTAAAACTAAGAGAAGAAATGAAACGTATCATCGAAAGCCGTAAACTATTAAATGCCGATAAAACTACCGATCTGGCAAACCTTAAATTGATCTATAGAAATCTGATCAAAGAATGGCACCCTGATAAATTTCAGGATGGCGATGCGAAAAAAGAAGAAGCTGCATTGACAAGTAAAAATATAATTGAAGCCTATCATCTTTTGGTTAGTGTGAATCCTGAAACACATACTTTGAATGCTGAAGCGTATTCAAATACGATCAACAATTCAGGTATTGATGATTTCACTTACAAAGGACAAACACTTAAAGTTACTTTTCATGATGGAAGCGTGTATGAATATTTCGGTGTGCCAAATAATGTGTACACTAAATTTCTGAATTCTCCCGGACAATCACGTTTTGCAAGAAGACATATCTTTAATGAATATCTTCATAGAAATGTAATCAAAGCTTCAGCACCGGTAGAGCTGGTTTAAAATAGAAAAGGTAAAAATGTTTAAGGGGTTTAAAGTGTTTGGCGACATTTTAAGCCCCTTGACTTTATCTAACTTGCAATAAAAAAAAACAATATGTCTTTTTCCGATTTAGGAATCTCTTCCAGATTAATAAAGAAACTCTCTGAGCAAAATTACACTCAGCCTTATCCGATCCAACGCGAAACAATTCCTGCGATATTAAGTGGGAAAGATGTATTGGGAATTTCTCCAACAGGATCGGGAAAGACAGCAGGGTATGTGCTTCCCATTCTTATGGGCTTGCATGAAAATGTTATTTCAAAAAACAGGCATGTCAAAGTTCTCGTGATTGTTCCTACCCGTGAGTTAGCTATGCAGGTGAAAGTAGTATTTGAAACTTTTGGTTCTGCAATGATGAATTCGGTTAAATCACTTGCAGTATATGGTGGTGTTTCCATCAATCCGCAAATGATGGCAATGAATAATGTCGATGTTTTAGTTGCAACACCCGGACGATTACTCGAGCTTGTTGATTCAAATGCAGTTCATCTTTCTGAAGTAACTACACTAGTTCTGGATGAAGCAGATAAAATGCTGAATCAGGGATTTGAAGTTGAGATGAATCGTATTTTAGAAATGTTGCCACGCAAGAGACAGAATCTTTTGTTCTCTGCAACACTTAGTGAAGACCTTGAACCGATCAAAAGGGTTTTGTTGAAAGATCCAGTGATCTGTAAGATCGCTGATGTTGAAAATACTGAAGAGAATGTTAATCTTGATTTAATTCGTCAGCTTGGATATTTTGTGAGTGAAGAAAGAAAGGGTCCTTTGCTGAGGTATCTGATCAAGAAGAATGAAATGAAACAAGTGCTTGTTTTCACATCATCTGTTTTTGAGGCTGACAAAGTAACTGACAAGCTTCGCAAGAATGGCATCGACGCTGCAGCAATGCACAGTAAAAAGAGTCAGGGCGCGCGGACTGATGCTTTGTCAAGATTTAAGGCTGGAAAACTAAATGTTCTGGTTGCAACAGACCTGATCTCCCGCGGAATCGACATCGCTTTTTTACCACATGTGATAAACTACGAACTGCCCCGTTCGCCGAAAGATTATGTTCACCGTATCGGTCGTACCGGCCGGGCAGAAAATCCGGGTGAAGCAATTACTTTCGTTACTCCTGCGGATTCTCATCATTTCAGGGTAATTCAGAAAAAAATGGGGAAATGGGTGACTATGATCGATAGTGAATCGATGGACTTGTTAGGAAATTAGGTTTATAATTATTGGGGAGTCAGAAATTGATATATGAAAACATATATATTTGATTCAGTCTTTGATTTTATTCTATTCTACTAATAGAACTCCAATGAAGAAAATTTGCATATTAATTCTGATCTTTAATTTTATTTCTAATGCAACCGTTTTTGCAACAGAAGATAGTACACGCGTTTCATTTTGCACAATAACTGGGGATGATTGCTATGGGCAGCCTGCCTACTATCAGACTGTTGATATCCTTGATTCTTTCGGAAGAATAGAGCGCTCCGATGATTATGCAATGGCAGGATGCTGGGAAGGTTATATTGATTCTTTATTCCGAAAAACTGCTTCTAATGTTTATCAGTATGATTCCAGGGGAAATTTGATTCATCACATTAATACACGGTATTATTTAAATGATTCCATACAAAAGGAGTATTCGTATACTTATGATAGTTTAAATCACTTGCTTTCACGTTCAGGAATTAATACATATCCTTTGCCCGGTAATAATTTTTTGTTTCAGGTATATGAATATAATATTGACAGCATTATATCAGATTTATTTATGTATAATTATGGCTCAGGTTTAGATACTGTTTATTATAAGACGATGGTGTATGATTCGGTAAATAGGAAATCGATCGAAACTTATAAAGGGTATGACATAAATACACATAATTTGAATGGTTTTTCCAATCAATTCTACTCATATGATTCAATCGGTAATCTAGTTTCTTTGATTGTCAAAAACCTATTGCCACCTTATGATTCTACGGCGGTGTTTTATTTATACAATGGTTTAAACAATATTTCGGAAGAATATTTTGAGGAATCTGATTCTCTTACATCCGTTTGGCAATTGAATTCAAAAAAGGCATATGTCTATGATAGTTTAAATTTTTTAGAGAGAACTTACAGCATTGGTTGTCCAATGCAGGTTTGCACTGATACAACATCATACGTTGACTATACTGTGGATTCAGTTGGCAATATCACCCATTGGCGGTCCTATTCTTTTGATGGTGACTGGAATGGATCACGTACAATTCAGTATAATATTTATGGTGATACAATTGTATTTGGTGATGGATCTCCGACGGCAAATGGTTGTGGAGAAAGTGAGTATACGTACTATTTCTATAATAATTCAAGGCAAATAATTCATAGCCGTACACAGTCTTTAGTTGCTTGCGCAATGAGGTATTACGATTGTGATTATTATAATCTCAATGACGATTCAATGGTTTTATTTGTATCGAGTCCAGTTACAAAGTGTTCTTTGGACACTATCTATCCGGTTGTTTTTCATGCAGGTGGTATGGAACCATTGCAGTATCATTGGTCACCCGGAATTTATTTTTCAGATTCAACGATAAAATACCCTTATCTTATTAATAATGTTTCCGGAACTTATACTTTGACTGTAACCGATTCTTCAGGAAGAAGTATTTCAGATACAGTAACTGTGCAAATGCATCCCAATCTCATTCATCCACTTGATATTTCTGCGTATGGAATCCCACCTTGTGAAGGAGTTGTGCAATTGACATTCTCGCCGGATTCTTTAGCAGGTACCTGGTATCGATACTGGGAATTTGATGGAGGTACTTATTGGCAGGATACTATTGTCGCCGGATACAGTGGATTGTATTCTCTTTTTATCTATAACAATTATTGCACATACAGAACCGACACAAATCTTGTACTGATTGAACCACAACCTCTGACAATAAACACTATTGGAAGCTATCGTGTTTGCGAAGGGAATACTGTGACCTTGTTTACGCAGGATCAGTTTAATTTTACCTGGAATACAGGAAGTACTGCCGATACAATTGTTGCTGATACATCGGGTTATTATTATATAAGTATGACGGATATAAATTCGTGTCCTGATACTTCCAACATGATATATGTATACATTGGTTCATTCGAATCTGCTGAATTGATTCGTGATACATCTTTTTGCAGTGGTGATTCTGTTAGACTTAATCCCGGATTTTATTATTCTTATTTTTGGAATGATAGTTCAACACAGAACCATTTGGTTGTTACAGATCCTGGAGTGTATTCTCTGAGAGTAACTGATTATTTTGGTTGCCCGAATCATGATACTATTTCAGTAACTGAAAATTTACTTCCGGCAGTGAATCTGGGAGTTGATACACTTCTATGCAGAAACACTTCGATAATATTGGATCCCGGGAATTTTCAAAGTTATCAATGGCAGGATGGAACTAACGATTCGATATTTATTCAGACTTATTCTGGAGTTGATACGGTAATTATTTCAGTTTTAGTTTCTGATTCGGCAAATTGTTTTGCATCTGATACAGTAACTATTTTCTATGATGTTTGTAATGATATCGTTTTTAATACCGGCAGTTCAAGTTATGTTTGGCCAATACCTGCTGATGATATATTTTATTTGCAGTTTTCAGACAGGCAGGGTGAAATAATGATATTCAGTTCGCTCGGTGAATTAATTTATAAAGATTGGTTGTTTAATTCCGGAAGTATAAATTGTAAGTACTGGCCGTCCGGGTCCTATTTTTATAAGATCGTAAAAGAGGACGGGCTTATAATTTCAGGAAAAATATTCATTTGTCATCCCTGACGTAGAAGCTTTTAAAATTGGGAATCTGTGATGAGTGTCATTTATATTGTTGACGATTATCAATACATGAGATTCTTCTTTGTCGGAAATTTGGATATTAATTCTAAATCTCCAAGCCATGAAAAAGCAATTTCAAGTCCTTGCAATTATTTTAGTTTCATTCTTATTCACTTCCTGCGGAGTAAACCAGGCGTATTTACTGAACAGTAATCAGAACAATACCCAGGTTAATCTTTCAAGTAATAACTTCAAGGTTACTGATAAGATCAGTGGTAGCGCTGAGGTGAAATACATTTTAATTTTTGGCGGATTAAAAAAGAAACAACTTTACGAAAATGCATATTCGGATATGATGAGCAAGGCCAATTTACTGAATACATCGAAAGCGGTAATAAATATTGTTACTGAAGAACATATTGGAGGAGTTCCGCCTTTTTACTATAAAAGAACGGTTACTGTAAGTGCAAATGTTATTGAATTTAATAAATAAAATTTGCTTTGTCTGATTTGTATTCAGGTAAAAAATCCAAATTCAGAACTAAAACAAGAATTCTTTTAGTTCTGAATTTGTTGATTTCAATATCAGCTTTTTCTGAAGATACTTTGCAGACTCAATCAAGCTGGTCATTTCAAACAAGACTTGTTATGACCGGATCATCGGATGTTTCTGAACCGGCCGGATATACAGTTTATAGTGCATTTTCTATTGAACCAACTCTTACCCGAAGAATTTCATCAGGATTTTCAATGGCATTCAATGTCAGGACAGAATCTCATGAAGTCGATTTTAAAGATTCTTCTGATAGTGAAATTCCTTTGGGTTCAATCGAATTGCTTCCGCTGAATTTATTTTTGCAATTCGATCTGATTCATTCTGCAAAAGCCAGGATGTACATTGGTGCGGGAGCCAATCTGACTTTTTGCTGGGAAAAGAGTGGTGAATTAAATTCCTCTGATCTCCCGCCATCGTTAGGACCGGCTATTCAGCTTGGAACAGATTTAAATATCTCAAAAGCCATATTTATGAATCTTAATATTGGCTGGAATGCGCTTCAGATGGATATAGAATCAGCAGGAAATAAGATTTCAGATTTAAAAATGGATCCGGTTAATTTGGGAATTGGTTTGGGATACAAATTTTAGGAAGATTAGCAGAACTGACAAATTATGGTATTTTCATTTTGGAGTTTTAAATTACTTCGTGATGACATAGTTTCAGAATAAGTTCACTATACTTGAATTCTTAAACTATTTATCATGAGAAGAAAACTACTTTTTATTTTATTTGTAATTTCCTTCACAAGCTCAAAGGCCCAGTTAATTTCCGAAACGGTTATCGGCTATACAATGTATGATGTTCAATGCAACCGCAGTACTTATAATAGAATTGTTCAGAATCCTGATGGAACTGTAGCTGCTGTCTGGAATTTTTCTCCTGATTCAACTGTTGGAATGCCTCAGCGCGGAACGGGTTATAATTATTATAATGGTTCTTCGTGGGGACCTTGGCCAACAACACGAACAGAAACTAATCGAACGGGATTTACTAATATCATTAACACTGCATCAGGAAAAGAACTTTCTGTTCATCATTCAGGCACAAACATCAGTGTAAATTACAGACCTGCAAAAGGTACTGGAACCTGGAGTTATTCTGAGCCATGGGGATCTGCATACGAAGACACCTGGGCAAAGGCGGCCAGCAGTGGTGATTCTGTTTATGCTATTTGGAATGGATTGGGTGTAACCGGTCAATCAGTAGCCGGCCAGACCGGTCCGATTTATTTTTCGGCCTCTTATGATGGTGGTCAGACATGGACACCGAAAGCGATCATTCCTTTACTTGACTCCTCTCATTACACAGGATGGGCAGCGGAGTGTTATGCAATTGATGCAAAAGGCGGAACTGTTGCTATATCTTATGGTGAGTTAAGAACAGATCTAGGTATTTTGAAATCAAGTGACGGTGGACAAACATGGACGCAGATAATTGTGAATACACATCCTATTCCAAACTATCCGGATTATTACACTCCAACGGATACAAATCTTGACGGCCTAATCGACACCATCATTACACCATCCGGAGATCAGACAATTTTAGTTGATCATAATGGAATGTGTCATGTGTGGTTTTCTGAATTCAGATGGTATACTGATGGTATTAGTGGAAGTTTTGCGGTAATATCTTCGCCTGATGGATTGCAATACTGGAATGAGAGTATGGGTTCAGATAATTTTATCAAAATAGCGACCATGCAAGATTTTAATAGCAATGGTAGGATAGATTTTCCATATAATGCTCCATTTTGTCCTGGGTACAATGAAGGTGGATCATATCTACCGATGACAGGAAAGCCATCAGCAGGGATTGATCAGAATGGTACGATCTATCTGGTGTATCAGACAGTAGATGAAACTTCGGATACTACTCGTTGGTCGACATTACATACACATAGTTACATCAAAACACTTCCTCAAATAGCAGGTAGTTACGATGTCAACAACTGGACCTATCCATTTTCAATTTCAAGATCAATTGCCCAAGGCGGTAATGATGAATTTCAGGAATGTGTATTTCCATCAATTACAAAATACGTTGATCAATATGCCTATGTAGTTTACCAGCGTGATCTAATTCCCGGAGTCAGAATGTTGAGCTGTCCGGCAAGAGATTTCATGGATTCATATACGAATGAAATTGTTGTTGCGAAAATTGAAGCTGCGACAGTTGGGATTAAGCCTTTGCACGATTCAAATATATTTTCTATGCGTGTATCCCCAAATCCTGTACTGCAAAAATTTGTTTTGGAATTAATCTTGAAAGATGTTTCCAGTGTGAAAATTGAAATAAATAACTATGAAGGGAAAAATTTATATAGTCAGGCACAAAATAATTTACCTGAAGGTTTATCAATGCTGGAAATATCGACGACAGGATTTGCTCCCGGTATTTATAATTGTTCTGTGATCACTAAGGCAAGCAAATCAGTGTGTAAATTAATAGTTATCGAATAAATTTATTTTAAATTTATAGTGAATGAAAAGATTTTTTATTTACTATAAATTCAATATAAATTGAAGTTGAATTGATTTGGCTATAATTTATTTAATTGGAGTTCTTCCAAAGGTTTTGCGCATATACAGTCCATAATCCGATTTGGTCCAGATGATTCATTATAAATTGGAGGTTATCTTGGTTTGCATATTTTTCAAGATTCAACGGTGAGTATTAATTACGAAACTATTAAGTAATATGAAATACTGCCTTCGTATTAATGAAACATTTTCTGTAGCGCAAACTATAGAGTTGGAATAAAAAAACAAATCGAATATTAATAAACCTGTTCTACTCACTTCTATTGAGTTTACTTCCAAATCCTAAAATCCAGAACCAGCCTTCCTTTCTGAATGAGCATTCGCCAATCAATAAAAAGTAAAGCAGCTACCATAATTAATCCCACAGATATGCTGAGTATACTTCGCATCGTTGCAGCTTCTTCAAAGATCCGCATGGCGTTTTTTGTGGCATAGTTTCCAAGATTTACTGCTATGGTATCGCTAATGAATTTCCCGACAAAAAAAGCAGGAATGATCTTGACCGGTTTTAGTCTGGCAATACCAGCTGCAAGAAAGAGTGGAGTAGTTGGCAAAGGTAAAAGTGAATAAGCCAGTATCATCACCTGACTTCGCCAGCCTTTTTCCTGCATTTGAGTTCCAAGAAATTCGATGTCTTCCGTCTTCGCACGCTTAAAAATCCTTCCTGCCAAAAGCGGAATGTAAAGTGTCAGGACATACCGGCCCAGTATTGAACCAACTACTCCAATGCAGATGACTACCCACAGATTCAGGTCGAACAGGATCTGTAAAGTAACCATAATTGTAAATGCAGGTGGAAAAGGAAACGGTACTACATCAAAGAAAAAAGCTCCCAGAAATACCAGGAAATAGTGATACCACATAAAATTAAATGGAATGTGTTAATTTACTCATATGCTAAGACAAATTGACTTTGTTCGATAAAGGTATGCAGATTTTTCAATAAATGAGTTGACGAATCTTGTTCTGTTAATCTCGGTAAAACTGACTTTTGTCAAATATTATTTTGATTTTTTTTATTTTTAGCTTAGATTTATAACAAATAACGGATCATGGCTAACCTTGTACCCTTTTTTATCAGCACTGAATGTGATATTTATTATAATCCTGAGTATAGAATAATTCAGTCAAGATGGAAGGGGATCTATGTCGAAGGGCACAGACTGAAAGAAATTTTCAACGAATTGATCTATGCACTCGAATCCTACAAATGCTCAACGATTATCGCTGATGCCAGGGAAATGCTGATCATTACCCAAAAAGACAGACAATGGACAATTGACGATTGGTATCCACGGGCAGTAAAAGCAGGTTTCCGAAACCAAGGGTTGATATTGAGCAAAGACACTTTCAACGAACTTACCGTTAAACAGATTTCATCCAATTATGATGATGCAATAATTACTACCAAATATTTCACCTCACCTTCTCTTGCCCTCGATTGGGTAAGGGAAATAGGAGGAGAGAGCGTTAAGCGGATGGATAAATAATTATTTGTGGTGTTCTTAATGGATACTTTCTATTTTAAATCTACTTTATTTTCCAAATACCCCGCAATTCGCAATTCGTTATTAGTTATTAGTTATTCGTTAAAAAAGTGGCAGTAAAAAAACAAAATTCTCTTCTGACATTCATAGTCGTTATCATTCTCGCTTTGCTGACCTTAATGGTACGCAAATGTGAGAATTCAAAGAAGCCGTCGCTTGAAAGAAAAGTTTCAACACAAGCAGGTGATTGGCGAAATCATAAACTTATTTTTACAAAACATGCCCGATGCAGAATGGAATGCAGGGAAATTACAGAAGCTGAAGTGGAAGCTATTGTACTGAATGGAGTTATCAATGAAGCTAAGTCAAAGGAAGAAGATGAAGAGGCTTCCGGGCAGTGTCCTACCTATGCGCTTGAAGGAACAACTGATGACGGACAAAGTGTTCGCATCGTTGTTGGTGCTTGTGAAAAGATCACTAAGGTGATCACTGCTATTGACCTGAAAGAAGAGCATACGTGTGATTGCAGGTGATGTGTCTTTTCAGGTAAAACCAAAAGAGAGTCATGCAGAATGGAAAATGAAAAAAATCAAGAAAGTTGGTTTTTCGGGATTGTTTTAATCGTTGTCATTTCTTGGCAGTTGCAGTTGCAATAAAGCGAGCTCCGGGATGTTCGGCAAAAATAAATTCACCGGAATATTTCATTCCGCATTTTTCAAGAACACGGATACTGGCACTATTTTCCTTCATCGCTCTGCCGACGATTTCTGTTATTTTCAGGTTTCGAAACCCGAAATTCAGACAGGCAATACCGGCTTCAGTTGCATAACCGAGTCCCCAGTATTTTTTATGTAAACGAAAACCGAGATCAGTTTCATTCAAAGATTCAAGGTGTTTTAAACCGCACCAACCTATAAACTGATTGTCGGTTTTTCTGATCATAGCCCATCTGCCTACCGGGATTTCAGGAGAGGAAGGGATTGGATTGTATTTGTAGTTGCTTAGAAAATGTTCGGCTTCTGTCAGATCTTTGAACGGTTTATCGCCGGTATACTTAACAACATCAGGGTCATTATTCAGGGAAAATAATTCTGATGCATCACCAGAAATAAACTGCCTGAGAAATAATCGATGGGTTTCGATGATCACATTCATGCAGAAAAGATACTGGAATTGATTCAGACTTTTATAGTCTCAGCCTTTTTTTTGTCGTACCTGACAAAAAAATTGATCCAGATGATTCTGGACCATCGGAAAGTAAGTGGGCTAAGCAGGAAAATGGTAATTGCCATGAAGCCGATAAAGAATGCAGTTGACCAGTCAAGCACAAGTCCATACAGAATAAACCAGGAAATAAACCAACCGGATGTTAAAGCGTAAGAAACATACATGGCACCAAAAAAATAGCCCGGTTCTTTCTCGTAAATTTCACCACAATGGGAACAGGTCTTTTCCATTTTTAACATCCCGCCATCCAAACGATAAGGATTATTATAAGTAAAAACTTTTCCCTGATGGCAGCGGGGACACTTATTGGCTGCCATTGAGTAAAGGATCTCTGTTAACATCATTGTGTAAAGGTACGAACTTAATTCTTCTTACAGGTATTTGCGCCAATTAATGTATATAAAGGGCAAAAACTAATTAAGCTTGTAAGAAGAAATACAATAGCGAAAATCATCAAAATGATTCCAAGTGTGCCTGTAATAACATTAGAGAAATAAAGTCCTGCAATAATTACTGCAATGATTGTCCGGATCACTCTGTCCGTAGTACCCATATTTTTTTTCATAGTAAAGATGTTTTTATTTTACCAAAACTAAACGCTGCCCGATCTTTAAAAGGTGACTAATGTTACATAAGGTTATTTATTTTATCATAAAACTCTAATGAAACCTTAATTTTCTATTATTTCTTGCTTATTCGTCAGTAAGAGCTTTCAGAAAATTGACCAGATCCTGTTTCTGTTGAGGGCTGAGGTTTTTTGGTCGGACGACATTGCTTTTATTAGGGTGAGGTTGTCCGCCGCTGTTGTAGTGCTCCACAACTTCTTCCAGAGTAGCTATACTTCCATCATGCATGTAAGGCGCTGTCAGTTCTACATTTCGTAGTGAAGGGACTTTGAATTTTCCGACATCACCCGGATTAGTTGTAATTCTTGCTCTGCCTGAATCCGGATAGACAGCATACAGTCCATTATTCTGAAAGCTGTAATCAGTAAAATTATAATCCACATGGCAATGAAAACAGTCGGCATCTTCATTGAAGAACATCGTCATTCCGTTTTTTTCTGAAGCATTCAAAGCGGATGAATCACCTTCATAAACGAACCTGTCGTATTTTGATTTTCCTGTGAAGAGGGTTCTTTCATAACAAGCCAATGCTCTTGTAAGGGTATAAACCGACGGTTCAAGATTGTAACTTTTCTTAAAATCAGCTACATATTGTTCGCTATTTCTTAATCTTTCAACAGCCATATTTACATCAAAATCCATTTCATTTGGATTTTCAATGGGGGCAAGAACTTGTTGTTCCAGATTGGGAACACCTCCGTCCCAGAACGAATAAGGTTGGTAAGCTACGTTCAGGATCGTCATGGCATTTCTCATAGCATGACGACCGCTGATCCCTAAACTCAAAGCAACGCCATCAGTAAATTTAAGCCCAGGTAAATGACATGATCCGCAGGAGATAGTGCTGTCTCTTGAAAGGATAGGGTCAAAGAATAATTTTTCGCCCAGGGCAATTCTGTTGAGAGTTGGTTTGTTATCAGAAGGTATATTCGGATACGGAAAACCGATCGGCACATCAAGAATAATTTCTTCATTACCGGGATCTACGACAGGATCAGTTGCTTTATCCTTTTTACAGGAGAAAACAGATATAATCAGTATCAATAATAAGAAAGATCTTTTCATCGTAATCATGGATATGAATTTTAAACAGAAACCGGATACCTGATTTTTTAAGATGGTCAGGTATCCGATACTCAATTCAAGTTTAATTATTCAACTTCAAAAGCCGATTGCCAGTTGTTTGCGATCTTAGTTGCCAGCATCATGTCGTCCATTGTATGGGTCATTAATTCTGACGTCATATCAACGTTACTTAATGCAGCATTCAGATCAAAATTCAGGTGGATCAACTGATCCTGACCGGAAACAACACTAAATGCTTCTGTAGAGAAGTCAATTGTACGGCTGAACTGATCCATTCCGATATGATAAAGAAAATCAACATCGATTGGTCCTGATTGCGCTACAGTTGTGTCAACTTTTCCTTCTACTTTCCAGAAAATATAACCACTGCTCCAAGACCAGTGAATGGATGGTGTTTGAACAGAGAGTGGGCTGGAAGAAGGGTAAGTAGAAGGATCAGAATGGTTGATTGCGGAATCCAGTCCGAGTAAGAATTTAAATCCTTTATAATTTCCAACAGGTACCATGCCCAGATCATATTCGTCAGATTCCGGATTGGTAAGGAATACTTTTCCTGAAACAGGTAATTCGCTACCATCGCTTTTTATCAGAACTATATTTGAAATGTACATTCTGTAATCATCTATCGTGTACCGCTGTCCAGCATTATTTGTGAAAATTGAGTCGAAGTTAGCTGCATGTGTGCCAACATTTGAATGGAGATGCATTGTCAGATTTTGTTCAGTTGAAGGCGTTGGTTCTTCAGATTTATCTTTTTTGCACGAAGTAAACAACAAGGTAGTGCAAGCTAAAATTATAGCTGTTGCAGAGAATATTTTTTTCATAGATTGTTTGGGTTAATTATTTAAACATGAGTGAATGCACCCAACAACTCAAGTCACAATGTGAAATGAATTTGCGGATGAATTTAAAACTTGGAAAAAATGTCAGGATTGCGGCGGCTGAAAAGGCTGATTTTGGTAAGCTACAGGGAGCTTCCCATTATAGGGTGTTGTAATCTGTTCCACTAAACTTGTAACGTGAAAAATAGTTGGATCAAAAACGGACAAGTATACGAGAGTTTCCATTTTTTCCTTAACGGAACTCAGGGGAGTGGATTCACTTTGCTCGTGCTCTTTCAGTTCTTTCATCAAGTGACATTTACCGTTGCAACTCAACTTTGGCTTGTCTTTATTGATGCAATAATTTTTTGTAATGAACTCTTTATTCAAGGTATAGCCAGCAAAAATAACCACACTACTCATGGTCTGGCTGAGAATTGCAAAACTGATCAAAACTAAGAGAACCCGGTTCATCATATTTCTGGAGCAAATATAACTATAATTCATACGAAAAAGAATGATAAATGTTGTGAAAATTACACTACCAACTGTTAAGTTCAGGGACGGAATTGTGTTTCAGTTTTAAAATAAAGTTCAAAGTTCGGCTTCTGCTACTACGAAAGTACTTCCGCCAATGAAGATCATGTCAGATTTTGTACTGGCAGATAATGCAGCGGATAAGGCGTTTGGGACTGAACCATAAGATTCTCCCGGCAATCCAAAATCCTGAGCAAGTTTTTTCAATTCGTTGGATGCGAGTGCACGTGGAATATTTGCATTACAAAAATAATAGGTGGCATTTTTCGGAAGTAATTTCAGTATACCTGAAACATCTTTATCGTTTACCACTCCGATGACCATGTGTAATCTTTCAAATCTGCATTGTAAAATTTGTTCTGTGATAAATTTTATTCCGGCCTCATTATGTCCTACGTCACAAACGATAAGCGGTGATTCGGAAAGTACTTGCCATCGCCCCATCAAACCTGTCAGTTCCTTTACATGAGAACATGCATCCTTTATATTTGATTCTGAAATTTTCCAACCTGAACTTTTCAGAATTTCTATTGCGCAAAGAACTGTTGCGATATTTTTCTGCTGATAATTTCCTGCAAGATTTAATTTGAGTTCAGGGTAAATGAGTTTATTATTTACGGAAACACTAAGCACGATTCCATGTGGATCTTTGGAAATTATTTTTGTTTGAATAACATCATCAGCAAAGATCAAAGTTGAACTTGTCTTTTTTGCACGATCGAGAAAAACATTTTGAATTTCTTGTTGCCTTTCACCGATAATTACGGGGACTTCATTTTTTATGATACCTGCTTTTTCTGTTGCAATTTTTTCGAGCGTGTCACCTAACAATTGCATGTGGTCGAAACTGATATTTGTAATTATTGAAAGCTCGGGATTGATGATATTGGTAGAATCAAGACGTCCACCCAGTCCTGTTTCAATGACGGCAATATCGACTTTCTCTCTTGCAAAATAATCAAAAGCCAATCCGACTGTCCATTCAAAAAAGCTTAACTGGATGTCCTCAAAGTCGGATTTGTGCCTTTCTACAAATCCGGTCACCTCTTTTTCAGGAATCATTTCTCCATTGATCCGGATCCGTTCCCTGAAATCTTTAAGGTGAGGGGAAGTATAAAGTCCGGTCTTATAGCCCGCTTTTTGTAAGACAGCAGCCAGTAGGTGAGAGGTAGACCCTTTTCCATTTGTACCGGCAATATGAATTGATTTGAAGGAATTTTGAGGGTTTTTTAATAAATTACAGAGTTTTATTGTGTTGGAAAGGTCGGCTTTATAAGCAGCAGCACCTATCCGATGGAACATTGGCAGTCTGGAAAAAAGATAATCTAACGTTTGCCGGTAATTCACAAGGCTGGAATGCAATTATGTTTTCAAGGGGCAATTTACGACCAAATTAGTTCTCTAAGTGAAAATTGTCTTTGCAGGATTAAGTTTTTTTTCTAAATTGCTTACGCTAACAACCACCACATTATGCCTTTAACGAAACGGGCCGCCAAAAAGCTGATAAGCACCTGGCCACAAAGACTCGCATTGTCAGGAATGACAGCTTTCATCGTTTGGAGTGTAACCGAAGAAGATCTTTTATTATTTGCCTCAGTTTGGCTTGTGTCTCATTTAATTCTCACTTTGTTAAATTCAAGAATTCCTGAAGTGAAAACGAATTTCAATGAAGAGATGCGTTATTGAACTGGAAGATCGTAATCCGAGATCCGTAATTCTTCGTTCGTAAATCAGATCAGTCAGAACTTCTGATGACGCCTTAAACATTTGTTATTAAGTATTCAGCGAAAAATTTTTCCAGAATAAAGGTCTGCACATTTTAATTCTTGCCTGCATTTTTTTCTCAATGACTTCCGGATTGTTTCTGACAAATTTCTGGATCTCTGTTTCTGATTCAGCTTCGAGCAAATTAATTATTCCGCTTCCATTTTCAAACAAGGCGGCCATGATCAATCTTCCATCAGTATATGCTTGCCGCATGTAATTTTCATGCCGTCGAAGATCGACAGTTGTAAAGGTTTTATGGGACGGAAAATTTTCACCCATTGTCCACAGAATAAAATACAAATGTTTAAGTCCGCTTTTGATACTCGGCGGTGATTCGGTTTTGTCAAGAGGTACTATCATGGTTCGTGTGATTTTCGAAACAAAAACAATAACAATCAGATTTTGGCAGTATCATTTGTGGTGCATTTAACATTGCCTTAACTCATAGTCAAATATTCGTTATAAGTTTCAAATTATTATCAGTGTTGTGTCAGTTGTCTGTCATCGAAGCGTCAGGCAATGTAGGTTGTAATTTATAATTCAATAGGCAATTTGCTGTTAAAGCACGCAGGTGTGTTTTTTTATTTCCCGCAGAAAACGCAGAATCCCGCAGATAAGTCGCAGAAGAGGTTCTGATAGTACATGACTCTAATCTCGAATCACAATTTACAGCGAATTACTACCTTTACACTATGAGAAAAATCTTGTTAGCCCTCTTGTTTCTATCAATGTATGCTGGAATTGGTTCTGCACAGACAATTAAATTTTCTGATGAGATAAAGGAGAATAAAAATGCCAGATATATGCGCGTGCTGGGTTCAGATGAAGAAGGAAATATTTATGTTCTCAGAAGCAACATATCACTTGAAACTGACCGCGATCGTTCCGGATTTAAGAGCAGAGTCTATTTCATACAATATATAAACACTGACTTGAAACTGATCTGGGAGAAAGAGTTGCTTACTTCATTCGAAGACGGACATATAGCAGATGTGCAGATGAATAATGGAAGGGTAGTGGTCGTTGGTTTTTTAAATAACAGAAAAGAGAAGTTGTTTACTTTCTATATCCAGGCTTTGGACAACAAAGGGAACTGGGTTGACAAGCCTAAAGAAGTGGACAGGTTCATTGCAAATGATATTGATGAAGATGATAAACCCGGCATAATTAATTCTCAGGATGAGTTGTCGATTGCCTTCTCGTACAGAAAGATCAGCACAGATAAGAATTTTCAGGGGTATCAGGTTGTTGTAATGGATACAGCATTCAATGTTAATTATAGAAAGCAGATTGACATTGCCGCTTCTATAAATACTTATATTCCTGTTTCATTTTTATTGTCGAATCAGGCCTCATTTTTTGTTT
Source organism: Bacteroidota bacterium (assembly GCA_049363815.1). Lineage (GTDB taxonomy): Bacteria > Bacteroidota > Bacteroidia > AKYH767-A > 2013-40CM-41-45 > JADKIH01. The sequence continues at coordinate 1,591 of JBMQEM010000141.1, read as the reverse complement.
TGGGAATTCATTATACGACGGAAAAGAAGATAAAGAGTCAGGGGCAGGCGTTTTATGAATTATATGGTTTTAATTCACGCACCAATCAGGTACTTCATTCTGAAATTAAAAGTGAAACTAAATTTTTAACAGATGTTGGTTTCACAATTGATAATGTAAACAAAAGAGTTATAGCTGCGGGGTTTTATTCAGACAAGACCACCTACTCAGTTGCAGGTGTATTCTATAATGCATTTTCGGAAGACAGTCTACTGCAGCTTTCTTCACAGAATTCTGCTTTTCCTGAATCATACATGCAGAAATTTGTCGGTGAAAGAAAAGATGGCAGAGGGAAGGAACTCGTCAATTACACGATCGATCGTCTGATCGTCCGCAGAGATGGAGGTGTTGCCATACTGGCTGAATCATTTAACCGTGCTGAACGGTCCTATTGGGACTATTATATGCAAACTTATGTATATCACTACTACTATCATTATGGTAATGTGATGATCTTGTCAATCAACCCATCCGGTGAAATCCTGTGGAACAATGTGGTAAGCAAAGATCAGAACTCCATCGATGATGCCGGGTATTCTTCTTCTTATATCAGCTCAATTATAAATGGCAAGATCATTTCACTTTATAATAAATTTATCAGTGAAGATTCTTCAGTCCTTATGACGACTGTAGATGGAATCGGTGCCCAGAAAACAGATGTATTGTTCAATGAAAATGAAAAAGTGGTGATCATTCCCAAATCTGCGAAGCAAATAGATGAAGATACGATTCTGCTTCCGGCATATAGACAGAATAAGTTTTTTATACTAAAAGTTACCTTATAACCAATAACTAGTTACTTGTTTAGTTTATTTGAAATTGTAAATGGCTATCTGAATTAGCATAGATTGATAAGTAAATAAAACTCATCAGTTATAACTTTCCCGAAAGCAATTTTTAGGTATTAGCTAAACTTAGGATTTTTTCTGAAGCAGTATCTTTTGCCCAGGAGGCAACGAAGCGCCTTCATTCAATTCATTATACTTATAAATGTACTTTGTTTTAATTCCATATTCCTGTGAGATTGAAAAAACGGTATCTCCCGGTTTTGTAATATAGTATTTCTTGTCGCTTTCTTTTTTCTTAGGCTGGATGTAGACGATCTGCCCTTCCGTTAAGTTAGCATCTTCACGGACCTCATTATATTTTGGTAATTGCCAGTATCCGAGATTCAATTCCTTCGCAAGACTTTGATAAGTATCGCCTTGACGGGCAACCACGTATTTGATTCCGTTTTTTTCTTTCACTTTACGTGCTGCAAATGCATCAACCACTTCAACAGAAGGAACAAAGACTCTTTTTTCCCTGATATCTCTTTTTGGCATTGATTCGGCAATGACTTCATCGGTAGATGAGTTTGCAGATGCACTAGTAGAATTTGAATTAGCAGAAGGAACAGGAGTTTTACTGTCTGCATAAAGTGGCAGTTCTTCCTGAGTATCGAGTAAATGCAGTTGATAGTCTTCGATGATCTTGATCAGACGGTCGGCATAAGCAGGATCAGTTGCATAACCGGCTTTTTTCAGACCTTTAGCCCACGCTTTGTAATCTG